>JABUUR010000235.1 GCA_021443065.1 Fibrobacter sp. | reverse complement strand
GAAGAAATCGCCCGTGAAGTGGACGAACGCAACGCCATTTCCCTGAAGGATGCAAGCCCCGTCTTGAAGGAGGGTGGACAGTACAAGTACCGCAAGGAAGGCGAAATGCACCTGTGGACTCCCGCTTCTCTTGCGGCCTTCCGCCAGGCGGTGCAAGGCGGCGATTACGAAAAGTTCAAGACCTATACCAAACTCATCGATGACCAGTCCCTGCGCTTGGCAACGCTCCGCGGCCTCTTCAAGTTCAAGAAGACGACCTCCATCGATATTTCCCAGGTGGAACCACGCCAGTCCATCATCAAGCATTTTGTTGCAGGCGCCATGAGCCTTGGTTCCTTGAGCCCCGAAGCCCACGAAGCCATCGCAATAGCCATGAATCGCAATGGAGCCATGAGCAACTGCGGTGAAGGCGGTGAAGACCCGGACCGTAACACTCCAGCCCCCAATGGCGACATTCGCAGCAGTGCCATCCGTCAGATTGCCTCGGGTCGTTTCGGCGTTACCATCGATTACCTGCGTCACGCCAAGGATTTGCAGATCAAGATGGCCCAGGGTGCAAAACCCGGCGAAGGTGGCCAGTTGCCGGCTCACAAGGTGAACGACTTCGTTGCACGAATCCGTCACTCTATCCCGAATGTTTCTCTGATTTCTCCTCCGCCTCATCACGATATTTACTCCATCGAAGACTTGGCGCAACTTATTTACGACTTGCGCAATTCCAACCCCAAGGCTCGCGTTTCTGTGAAGTTGGTTTCTGAGGTTGGCGTGGGTACGGTTGCCGCAGGTGTGGCCAAGGCTCACGCAGATGTTGTGCTTATTTCGGGCCACGACGGCGGTACGGGTGCTTCACCCTTGACCTCCATCAAGCATGCGGGTCTTCCTTGGGAACTTGGCATTGCCGAGGCGGAACAGACCCTTGTCCTTAACGATCTGCGCGGTCGCGTAAAACTCCAGGTGGATGGCCAGTTGAAAACCGGTCGCGACGTGGTGATTGCAGCTCTCTTGGGTGCCGAAGAATTCGGCTTTGCCACCAACCTTCTGGCAAGCCTTGGTTGCATCATGGACCGCAAGTGCCATACCAACCAATGCCCCATGGGCCTTGCAACCCAGGATCCGAAACTGCGTACGCATTTCAAGGGCAAGCCGGAATATGTAGAAAACTTCCTGTACTTCATGGCCGACGAAATTCGCGAAATTCTTGCAAGCCTTGGCCTCAAGAGCCTGGACGAAGCCTGTGGCCGTAGCGACCTTCTGGAAATGGACGAAGCTATCGAATTCTACAAGGCAAAACGCCTGGACTTCAGCAAGATTTTTGCCTCCGTAGATGCAGGCGACGGCAAGCAGCGTGTCAAGAAATTCGACCCCAGTTTTGTTCCCGAGGAGTTGGTAAACTTTGACCGCCGTGAAATCCTGCCTTTCGTCCAGGAAACCCTCAAGACTGGCAAGTCCGTGGAACTCAGCGCCATGGTTCACAATGTAGATCGCACCGTTGGCACGGAACTTTCGGGCGAAGTGGACGAGCATTTCGGTGCCAAGGGCTTACCCGAAGATACCATCAAGATTCACCTTCAAGGTGTGGCCGGCCAGAGCTTTGGTGCTTTCCTTGCTCCAGGTGTTACCCTCGATATGGAAGGCGAAGTCAACGACTTTATGGGCAAGGGCCTTAGCGGTGGTAAGATAATCGTTCGCCCCTCCAAGAACGTGACCTTCAAGGCAGAAGATAATGTCATTGCAGGTAACGTAATCGGCTACGGCGGAACCAGCGGAAAGATTTTCATCAACGGTTTGGCCGGTGAACGTTTCGGCATTCGCAACTCCGGCATGTTGCTTGTAACCGAAGGTGTGGGCGATCATGGTTGCGAATACATGACCGGTGGCCGTGTTGTGGTTCTTGGTCGTGTGGGCGTGAATTTCGCTGCAGGTATGACTGGCGGTTTCGCTTACATTTACGACGAAACCGGCCATTTCGACTTGAGTTGCAATGTGGATTCCGTGGACCTGGAAAGCGTGCTCCCGGGTACCGAAAGTGAAGCTGAACTGCTGGACATTATCAAGCAGCATGTGGAAGCCACCGGCTCCGAAAAGGGTAAGCGCATTCTTGCCGACTGGAACAATTCTCGCCCCAAGTTCGTAAAGGTGTTCCCTGTGGAATATCGCAACGCCTTGCTGGCTGCCCAGGCTAAGGAGGGCAAGTAGTACCACATTCCGGGTAGCCTGGGGCGATTTTGCTTCGGTTCGACGGTGTTTGCGGTTTCGCTTTTGTCACCTTTTAACGCAAAAAAATAAGGATCTTACTATGAATTTTGTCGAAAGAATTCAAGATGTCTACCGTCCTGTTGAAGAACGCGTTAAGGACTTGAAAGAAGTTGAACGCCTCTTCACTGCCGAAGAAATCATGGCTCAGGCTGGTCGTTGTGCGGACTGCGGTATTCCTTTTTGCCATGGGGCGGGCTGCCCCTTAGGTAACCTTATTCCCGAATTCAACAGTGCCGTTGTTTCTCTCGATGTTCGTAAGGGCTACGACATCATCAGCAAAACCGCGTTCTTCCCGGAATTTACGGGGCGTGTTTGCCCCGCTCTTTGCGAAGCCAGCTGTACTCGCAATCTGAATGACGAGGCCGTCATGGTTCGTCAGGTTGAAAAGTACATGATTGAAACCGCCTTCAAGGAAGGTTGGGTACAACAGCCTGCCGCGGTGCCAAACGGTAATACTGTTGCGGTCGTCGGCGGTGGCCCTGCAGGCCTTTATGCTGCCGAAGCCTTGCGTCGCAAGGGTTACGCTGTCACTGTCTACGAAAAAAAGCCCAAGATCGGTGGATTGTTGCGTTATGGCATTCCCAACTGGAAACTGGAAAAGGAAGTTATAGACCGTCGCGTCGCTCTGCTTGAAGCCGCTGGCATCAAGTTTGTTTGCAACTGTGAGGTTGGCAAGGATGTTTCTGCAGAATACATCCGCAAGAATTATGACTATCTGTTCCTGGCCATTGGGACTCCGAACGCCCGTGACTTGAAAATTCCTGGCCGCGATGCCGAAGGTATTTACCTTGCACTGGACTTTCTCCACGGTGAAGGTGAAAAATACAATGCCAAGGGTAAAAAGGTCCTGATTATCGGCGGCGGCGATACCGGTAACGACTGTGTCGGTAAGTCCATTCGTGAAGGTTGCAAGAGCGTGCTTCAAGTTGAGTTTATGCCCAGGCCTCCCGAGGAACGTTCTCCTTCTACGCCGTGGCCCGATTGGCCCTATATGCTGCGCACCAGCTACGCCCATCACGAAGGCGGAGAGCGCCGTTGGAATGTTTCATCCAAGCAGTTCATTGTAAAAGACGGCAAGGTTGCGGGCGTGGAGGTTGTGAAGGTCGATTGGGAAATGTCGCCCAATGGTCGCCCCCTTAAACCTAACGAGGTTCCAAATTCCACGGAAATTATTGATGCCGACCTGGTGGTGCTTGCAATGGGCTTTACCGGTGTTCCTGCAGAAGGTATCGTGAAGGACCTGGGTCTTGAATTGACCCCACGCACGGCGATTGTCCCTGACCCCTCCCGCAATATATATGCGGTGGGCGACTGTGCCAACGGTGCTTCTCTGGTTGTCCGTGCCATGGCCGATGCCAAAGCCAAGGTGAAAAATTTTTGACTAAACCGCGTTAAATTATCCCGGGCTTTGTCTTCTCAGCCCAATTTCACTGTTTGACTCGGCCTCCGTGCCGGGAATTCTTTCAATATCCCCACTCTTTTTTATTAAAGACTTTGTTGACATTTGAACAAAGTAAGTATAAATTTACATATGCAAGAGGGAGATTTTGTGTATGAGATTTGTGGAATTTTGTGCGTGTTTATTTTTCTTTCTGTTGCTCGGCTGTAGCGACAGTGGCTTTAGCAAAAACGAGGATCCTGCCGAATCCAGCGATTCTTCAAGTGCGAGCGATTCCTCTGAAACGGAAAATCCTTTGTACAAAGATATGGAATTGGTCCGTGCGGGGGTGGTGACGCTTGGTACCGACGACTCCAGCGCTCCTTCATCGGAACGGCCTTCCATGGAGGTCACCTTGGATTATGATTTTTGGATGGACAAGCATGAAGTCACTTGTGGCGAATTTTATAAAGTCATGAAAGAGGCCGGATACAAGTCTATCGCAAAATGCGATGACGACGACTTGCCCCGGGTCAATGTGACCTACTACGATGCCATTTTGTATGCCAATGCAAGAAGTGCTCTTGAAAATTTGGATTCATCCTATTCCTATACCAAGGTCAATATGAATTCAGAGGGAAATTGCACTAATCTGGAAGGCCTGGAATTTATTCCGGGGGCAAATGGATTTAGGCTGCCTACCGAAAGCGAATGGATGCTGGTGGCTTCAATAGGGTGGGACAAGGAGAAAAGTTGGAATTCAAAAAATTCAAAGAACAAACTTCACCCCGTTTGCTCGGCTACTGATGATGATGCTAAGTTCTGCGATTTTGAAGGGAACGCGTTGGAATGGGTAAACGACTGGATGGTTGCCTACAAGGATACGTCCTTGACGAATTTTGCAGGCGGGAACTTTCCGAATGAATTGGCGGAGAGAGTCCTCAAGGGCGGGGCTTACCTGCGTTCACCCGAAGAAATCAGAATTACGGGAAGGACCGATGTATATACGGTTACATCCCAGACCATGGCTGAATATGTTGGTTTTCGGTTGGCCCAGGGGAAAATTGAAAATCCTGTATATCTAGACCAATCCGGACGCGCGGCTACAAGTCCTGTGGTTATCCTTGCGTCCTCGTCTACTTTGAATAACGTAATAAAAACCCGCAAGGCAAAACTGGTCTTTCGTAACGATGTGACGGGGAACCTTTCCTATATTGATTATAATTCTAGTCCGCTGCAGGTGGTGGAAATTCAGGATTCTTTGACGGTGTACCATCCGGACGTTTCTCCAGATGGCAACTGGGTTGCCTTCTGTACCTTGATTGAAGGAGTGTCTGGAAATTCTTCGGTTTATGTGCGGAGCCTTGACTCTGCGGGAAACGGACTTGTTAAGTTGGATGTAGAAGCTGCTGCAATTCCTCGCTGGCGCGTCTTGGACGGGGATACAGGAATCGTCTATGTCACGGATGCCGGCAACAATAGTGATGACGCTCTTTGGAAAAAACAAGGCACATGGTTTGTGGGCTTTAGCAATGGAAAGTTTGGAAAGTCCCGGAAGTTGCTGGACGGTGCGTATCATGGCGGCTATGATGAAAAATCTGGTATGGCAGTCTCTGGTTCCAAGCTGTTGCGCGTTCATGGAGATGATGACGAAATTTGGTACAACGGAGAACAGGCTTGCAATGTTTCCCTCAGTCAAGACGGAACGTTGCGTACCGCCTTCCTCGACTTTTCTGGGAAGACGGGCATAGAATTTGTGGGAACAAAGTATCGTGTTCATGAACGCTTGTTGGTTGCCAATCAAAATGATTCGCTGATTTTCAGTTTGGCATCTCCCAAGGG
>JABUUR010000493.1 GCA_021443065.1 Fibrobacter sp. | reverse complement strand
GAGGGGCGAGGTCCCGGGTCAAGCCCGGGATGACAATGCGAGAAGGGGCCGGGATGACAGCAGGTTAGTCTTGGCCGAGGTATTCGACAGCGAAGATCAGGGTGGAGCCGGCGGGGATGGGACCTGCGGCGCGGTTGCCGTAACCGATTCCCGGGGGGACCACCAGAATGCGCTTTTCGCCGGGGAGCATGCCCTGCACGCCCAATTCCCAGCCGCGGATTACACGGCCACCGCCCAAGGGGAATGCGAATTCCTGACCGCGGTCGCGGGAACTGTCGAACTTGTAGCCGTTGGTAAGCCAGCCGGTGTAGTGGACGCGGGCGGTTTCGCCCTTTTGGGCAGGTTCGCCCTCGCCTTGCTTGATAATGGCGTAGCGCAGGCCTTCGGGGCCGTTTTCAAAGGTCAAGGCAGTTGTGTCCGGGAAAAAGTCCATGGATGCCGCAATGGCCTCGTCTATTTCAGAAGAAACAAGTTCCACCTTGAAAATCAGGGTAGAATTGGCAGGAATCATGGAGTAGGCCGTGGCACCGTAGCCCATGTTGGGGGAAACCCGGAACCAGCGGATGCCTCCCTCGCGCATGCCCTCTAGGCCGACCTCCCAGCCCTTGATCATCTTGCCAGCCCCAAGGACTGCCTGCAGGGGCTTGCCCATGTCCTTGGAACTGCCGAACTTGCGACCAGACAAAAGCCAGCCGGTGTAGTGTGTCTTGAGTACGGAGCCCATGGCGGCGGGTTTTCCGGTACCTATCTTTTCATCGTAAACCTTAAGGCCCTTGGCGGTCTCCTTCCATTTTAAACTTTCCACGTTCTTGGGGAACGAGTCCGGTTCCATGGGTTTTTCGGCGGCCACCAGTTCCACCTCGAAATAGAGGTCGGAAAATGCGGGAATACCCTCCAGGGAGTTTTCGCCGTAGGCCATCTGGTAAGGGATGTAGAGTTTACGGACCTCCCCCACCTTCATACCCATGAGGCCCTTTTCCCAGCCGGGAATGACCATGCCCATGCCGATGGTAAATTCCAGGGGTTCGCCGTTTGCGTAGGAGTCGGCAAAGGGCAGATTTTGTTGTGCGGGAGCTTCGGAATCGGAGGTTGCGCTTGCGGAGTCGGCTGTGGACGCAACTCCGGCTGCGGCCGCAGCAGAAATACTGTCTATTTTTGACACATTTGCAAGTTTTGTGCTGTCTTGGTAGAGGTATCCCTTGTAATGGACCTTGATCAGTTGCCCTGCGCGGATGGGGGTGCCCGAACCTTCTTTTACGGTTTCGATTTTAAACGGCACGGCGAAACAGGTTACACTTACCAACAGAACAAGAAAAATCTTTAATTTCGACATAATATCTCCTATCCCACAAAATAGAAAATGCTAGTTTTTGAGAGTACGGGTTTTTCCCAAACGGAATTGAATATGCTATCAATAATCATTGTCATCGCAATTATCGTGCTGTCGATAATCCTCGCAGCCATCGGGGCCTATGTCATTATCCATAGTTCCGACGAAAAAGACGAACCTAAGGAGGTTATCGACGTGTCGGGCCAGTACGCCGTAGTGGTCCGCCCCGCCCGAGAATCGCTGGAAGCGGTAAAGCCCTCCGACGCCTCCCTGCGTTCCTGGCTCGAAACCCAGGACCTTACCCCTGACCAGAGGGAATCCTTGATTGCCCAGTGGCACATGACCATGGAAGAAACCATCAAGGTCATTGACGAAGGCGACCGCAACGGTACCGCAACCTACCGCATAGTCCTTGGCCCCAAGGGCAAGAACTACTGCAAGTTCGTCAACGAAGAAAACTTTATCACCCGGGAGCAGATCCGCAACCATGCCGAGATTCTGCCGCCCTACGTTCTGGGTTGCGACTGCAAGGTGTTGCCGAAGCAGCCCTGGGAAAACCCCAGCAAATCCGGCTGGAAGGCTGTAATACCCTCCCACGGGAGCAGCTACGACGTACCGGACTGGAGGCAACTTGCGTAAACACATTCTTTCTGCCTTATTATTGGCCCCGGCCCTGACTTTTGCGGCAGGGTCTGCCATTATCACACTAGAAATGCCCGTCGGCGCCCGTCAACTGGGCATGGGCGAAGCAGGTGCAGCCCTTGCAGACGACGCTACCGCCATGTATTACAACCCGGCAGGGCTTGCCTTTGGGCCCCTGTCCGACGAATGGCGCATGTCCTACCCCGCCAAGGCGGCAAACGCCCCCTACTTTACCCGCATGGCCTCCCGCTCCAAGAACGGGTTCTTTAGCAAGAGCGAACTTTGGGCAGGCACCGCCGAAGGTATCTTGAAGTTCGACGGCGAGGAATGGGTGAACTACCATTCCATTACCCTGCAGGGCAACGCCAAGGTCCGCGACGCGGTGAAGGTCTATGTGGGCACCGAACGGGGCCTGGACGAATACGTGCGCCAGGTGAAGGCCTTTAACGAAATCAAGTCCGCCGAAGACGAAAAGCATGTGGTGGAAGTGAAGATGCCCTGGAACCTGGTGGTCAAGGACACCATTACCGCGGTACTTTACGAAAGCCGCACCGAAAAACTGTGGGTGGGCACCCCCAAGTCCTTGTACCGCTTTGACGGCAAGGGCTGGAAAAACTACGACTCCGAACTGGGCAACCACAGGATTTCGGCCCTGGTAAGCCAGGGCGCCTCTATCTGGATCGGTACCGACGACGGCTTGTTCGTGTACCGCAACGGCCAGTTCGAGCAAAAGGGCAAGGTGTTGCCCAGCCAAAAGATTAACGCGCTGGCCTGGTCCGAAAGCCGCAAGGAACTTTTCGTTGCCGCAGACGGTGCAGGCGTTGCACGACTTGTCCCCAAGAAATCCGTAAACGACAAGGACCGCTGGAGCCTGTTCACCGAAGAAGACGGCGTGATGGACCTTAAGCCCCTGGCCTTGGCCGTAGACAGTTCGGGCCACGTGTGGGCGGCCCACGCAGGCGGCCTTAGCCATTTCAACCTGCGCAAGTGGGAGCAGGTGCAGTTTGCCAACAACCATGTGAACGACGTTTCCGTAGACCAGAAGGGCGGAATCTGGATTGCCACCGACAAGGGCGTGTGGCGGCACCTGCCGGACTACGCAACCGCCAGCGGTCGGAAGGCCGAACTGGAGCGTGGCACCGCAGAACAGGAAGGCTCCGTCAAAAAGGACGACGAGTGGGTTCACTACCACTCGGGGAACGGCCTTTCGGTGAACAAGGTGTGGACGGTGATACCCCAAGGCAACGACGTGTGGTTCAGCACCGCCAACGGCATGGAGCAGTTCAAGGACGCCGACTACCAGTTGACCGCGTTCTACGAAAAGCTTTTGCCGGTGTTGAACATTCCGGACTTGTACCACCTTTACGGCGGCATGACCATTCCGCTGAACGACTGGGGTACCTTGGGTGCCTTCGTGAACTTTGTAAGTTTTGGCTCTACGGTTGCCTCGGACGACATTGACGCAGACGACCTGGTGGCCTACAACAGTTCCGAAATCGTGGGCGGCGTAAGTTACGGCACCCGATTCCCCGGCGATTGGGGCCTGGGCATTTCCATCAAGTTCTTCTACTCCGACCTAAGTTCCGGCGCAGGGGCGGGCGAAGAGGAGGCCACCACCTTCGGTTACGCCTTTGACATCGGCATTCTGAAAAAGAACCTGATTATTCCCAAGTTGAACTTTGCAGCGGCCCTCATGAACATCGGGCCCAGCGTCTACTACGTTGACAAGACCATCGAAGACCCCATTCCCCTGACCTGGCGCTTGGGACTTTCTTACGAGATTCTCGCCTTGGCCGACTACAAACTGACGGCTGCGGTGGACTACAACCGCGAGGTGGTATACGACGACGACCGCGGCAATCCGGAGCCGTTCTACATTGCCAGCTGGAAATCCCTGATCAACCCCGAACGGGGCGGCGACGGTTTCTTTGAGCAGTTCAAGAATTCCATTATGCAGGGCGTTTTGAACGCCGGCCTGGAATTTATATACTCCAACACCATCGCCCTGCGTGTAGGTTACCTGCACGACCAGACGGGCAAGCGCAACGAGGTGGATTTCGGCTTTGGCTTTATGCTGTCGGACATGCTGCAGTTTGACTTTGCCACCATCAAGGACGTGGGCGACAACGACGGTGTTCGCGACGGCCAGATGCGCTTTGGAATGCTGTTCAAGTTCTAACCCCCTACCCTAAATTTTAACCCAGACCCCTTACCCCCAGTACAATCGCAATGCCCGAAAACAAGCGCGTACAGTTTATAGACACCGCCAAGTTCCTGGGCTTGCTGCTGGTGGTTTTTATGCACGGTTACAAGGAATGCGTAGCCGTGTCCTTTGTGTACGCCTTTCATATTCCGCTGTTCTTTTTCTTGAACGGAATGACCTTCAGGCCGGACAACATCAGCCCCGGGGATTTTCTAGTCAAGAAGATAAAGGGCTACCTGGTTCCGGCCTTGAGCCTTGCCCTGCTTTGTTCGCTGTTCGACATTGTATTCAGGTCGGTGTTCAACCTCGGCTGGAACTTGACATTTGCGTTGGAGCATATCTGCAAGTCCGTAAACCAGATGCGCCACTTTAGCGTGTGGTTTCTGGGGGCCTTGCTTTTCAGCGACATTTTCCTTTATGTCATTTACCACAAGTGCAGGCGGAATATATGGCTTACGGGCCTTGGGGTTTTTGCGCTCCTCGGTTTTGGAATTTTCTACAACATGCACACCCGCGCCATGATGGTGTGGAACATTGACGCGGCACTTTTCGGAATCGTGTTTACCTACTTCGGGTTCTTGTTCACCAGCACGAAGTTGCGCTTTATCTACCAGCCACTCGTGAGCAGGCGCTGGCTTTCGCTGCTGGTGGGGGCGGCCCTTATGGCGGGAACGTTCCTGTTGACCCTTTACATTCGAAAGCACACCACCATGCCCAACATGCACATAGACATGTACCTTTCCAACTACGGGGAGTACCATTTGCCCCTTTTGTGCGCCCTGCTGGGGGCTATTGGGTTTACCATTTTGTGCCGCGGGTTGACCAATCGCTTTTTTGCGTATTTCGTGAAGTTCAACCTGGTTTTGCTGCCGTTTCACCAGGTGGTTGCATTTCCGCTGTTCAAGTTCTTTATTGCAAAGGAATGGTGGAACAAGGTGGCGTTTAATCCGCCCGAAGATTTGCAGTTTATACTGTACATCCTGGCGATGACGGTGTTTTCCGTGGTGTGCGCGGTTGTGATGTATTGCATCATCATTGTGACGCCCTTCAGTTTTATACTGAACAGGCCACGGTACCCGCTGTTCGGAAAGATGCTCGGGAAAATTCTTAAACGAGATCCCGGGGCAAGCCCGGGATGACAAGCTATAATGACGCGAGGGGCTATGCCGCCTTGGGCCCTATCGGTCGTACCTCCCTCCAGGGTGACAGTACCGAGGGTCCCGGGGCAAGCCCGGGATGACAGATTAATGGAGGTCCCGGGGCAAGCCCGGGATGACAGGCTGCAACGGAGGTCCCGGGGCAAGCCCG
>JABUUR010000431.1 GCA_021443065.1 Fibrobacter sp. | reverse complement strand
GTATTTAGCAGATAGCGCCTTTGCGTTGTCCTCTCGACACTCTGTCATCCCGGGCTTGATCCGGAATCTCTCCCCACACTGTCATCCCGGGCTTGATCCGGAATCTCTCCCCACACTGTCATCCCGGCCTCCGAGCCGGGATCTCCCTTGCATCATCCTATCTGTTTGAACAACAACGATTTACCCCAAAATTTCATCGAAATTTCCCCAAAATGGCTTTTTTTGCGTATCTCCGTATGTTTTTTGCAAGTTTTTTGTGTTAAAACAAATGGTATCTTTTTGTCAAGCCCTAGCTTAAAATTTTTCCGTTGATAAGTTGTGAAATTCATAGGGATGGTTCCTTGATTCAACAGTGATTAAAAGCGTGAGTAACTGTATAGTCAGGGACACAAAGTGGGGACAAAAATAAATTGGCGTTTTTTGCTTGAAATCGACAAAAATAAAGTTTATCCAAAAAAGTTGTAACTCTTTTGAATAGCTTTACTTAACTTTTACGAGTCTCTTTACTCACCTTCTTGCTTGGTTTTTTGTGTCCAACACTGTTTCTATATTGAATTTGGTTGCATCACCGTGGGAATCGGTGCTGTCACTTGTCCGTTCCGAATGTAACGATTATTTTGGGCTTACCATTCTTGAAACCGTCGGTTTCGAGGGAATTTGCGATGGCTACGCCATGCTTACCGTGCCCGACGAATTGCGTCAAAATTGGGTGAATGTCCATTACGGCGCCATCTTGCGCAAGTCTTTTTCTGCCGTTTTCGGTTCCGAGTTCAAGGATTACCAGATCCGTCAGGTAGCCCCCTCCGAATCTGTTCCCGAGGTCAAGTTCTCCGCGCCTGCCGCCCCCGTGGTGCCTGCCGCTGCCCGTACCAGGCCCAAGGCCGCCCCAAGGCCCAGGCTCAAGCTTTATGCCGGCTACACCTTCGAAAAGTTTATCGAGGGCTCCTGCAATTCTACCGCGCTCAGGGCCTGCAAGGCCGTATCCGAAAATCCCGGCGACCCGGATTTGAACCCGCTGTTTGTTTACGGCAAGTCCGGACTGGGCAAAACCCACTTGCTCCAGTCCATTGCTTCGAAAATTTACAAGACCAAGCCCCAGTCCCGCATCGTGTACTGCCACGCCTACGATTTCCTTCGCGATGCCACAGCCGTTGCAAAGGCCCTCAAGTTCAAGACCGGCAATGTGCGCGAACTGGCCCAGGCCTTTCAGGACAAGTACGAAAATTGCGACATCCTTTTGCTGGACGACATCCAACTTATTGAAAAGGGTGTTACCACCCAGGAACGCTTGGCAATTTTGATCCGCCATCTCCGCAGCCAGGGCAAACAGGTGGTCATCTCCTGCGACCGCCATCCTTCCTCGTTCACTCGCGCCGTTGACGAAGCGGATTTCAAGAGCAAGGTAAACGCCGGCGTTCCCTGCATATCTTCCAAGTTGCTGGCTCCCTTGGATTCCTGCGTCGCCGTGGGGCTTGACGAACCGGATTTCAATACGAGAATGCGCCTGATCCAGCAGAAATCCGTGGACATCCCCTTTGTGGACCGAGACCGCGAAGAAATTTACCGCTACCTTTCCATTCCTCCACGTCAAAATTTCCGCATCATCGAAGGCATCCTGGTGACCTTGGGGGCAATGAACGATCTTTGCCAGCAGAATCTGGATTTGCCTACGGTCAAGCGGCTGCTGGGCAACAACGATACCTCCACCACGGGAGAAATCACCCCCAAGGGCATTTCAGAAGTCGTTGCCGCAGAGTTCGGCGTAGACACGGTGGTGCTGGAGAGCAAGCGTCAAGACCTCAAGGCGTCTCTGCCTCGCAAGGTGGCCATGTATCTTTGCCGCGAAATGACTACGGAATCCTTGTCCAATATCGGAGCAATGTTCAATCGAGACTACGCCACAGTTATCGCCGCCATTCAGTCTCTTAAAAAGCAAATGGATAAAGACGAGAGCCTTATGCAAAAGGTTCAGGATATCCAGTATTTGCTGGAAGCCTAGCAATGCTTGCTTTGGTGACTGGTGGTGCCGGCGTCGTAGGGAGGGCGCTGTGTCGGGAGCTTATGTCGCGCGGTGTGTGTGTTCGCGTGCTTACGCTTCCAGGCGATACTCTGGCTGGCTCGTTGCCCCCGGAGGTAGAAGTCTTCTATGGGGATGTCACCCAGGCAGAAACCCTCCAGGATGCCTTCAAGGGTGTGGACGTGGTTTTCCATCTGGCGGCAATCCTTCTTTCGACTCAAAAAGGTTCCTTCGACAAGATCAACGGCGAGGGTACCCGGAATGTGGTGGATGCGGCCGTCAAGGCCGGGGTATCCCGTTTTCTCTATGTTTCAAGCATTTCCGTCACCTATCCTGTGCTTACGGAGTACGGACAAAGTAAACTGAAGGGGGAGTCCATTGTCAAAAGTGCAGGGGAGGTCAAGGGACTTTCGTGGACCATCGTGCGCCCAACGCTGGTCATTGGCCATGGTGGCGGGGTGGAATACAACATGTTTGCAAGTTACGTCAAAAAGTTTCCGGTGTATTTCATGCCCGGCGGGGGCAAGTGCCTCAAACGCCCCGTCCGCAGCGTGGACCTGGTGCAGGGGATTGCTTCTGCTGGTCTTTCCGAGAACGCCGTGGGTAAGACATACGCCCTGGCGGGCTCCAGGACTATGACCATGGCCGAAATGGCAAAGGCGGTCTTGCGTCAAAACGGCATGCGCCACCTCATGGTTCCTGTTCCTTGGTGGATTTCACGAAAACTTGCGGTACTTAAAAGTTGGATTGGCGGCAGGCCCGTCACCGCAGAGCAGGCTCTTGCCGGGTTCCTTTACGACGCCAATCCCTCCATAGATGCAGCTTTTCGTGATTTAAATTACCAACCTTCTGCACCTTTGTAGCAAATAAGATATATTTAAGCAGAATACTTATATTTTTCATAGGTTTATTCATAAATAAAGGTGGTTATGAATATGAATTTTCGTAAAGTATGTAATTGCGCAAAAATCATAGCAGCGGCAAGCCTGGTTTCGGTGGCTCTGTCCGCCTGTAGCGAAAAGCCCTCCGAGTCCAATGTGGAGCACGGCGACAACGACAAAAGTTCCAGTAGCGTTTCCAAGGACAAGTCCTCGGATTCCAAGGGGGATGTTACTTCTTCCGATTCCAAGGGCGACTCTTCTTCGTCGGGTCCGTCTGTGGATATTCCCAAGGGGGCTCGTGCGGCAACCCTGGAAGACCTGGGCAAGAACATGTCCCTGGGCGAGATGTTCGGCACCGACATCTATCTGGCGACGGGTGCAAAGCTGGGCCTGTTCTCCCTCTGGGTGCCCGATACCGCATGGATTGTGACAAGTTCCGACTTCGACGACGGCGTTCTTGAATTCAGCTCCTCCACGGCTGCCATCATGGGGCTTAGCGGTCCTTCCGTGCTGGATTCCATGAAGTCCCTGTTAAGCGAAGGTGTCACGATCAACTTCGTTGTCAGTGACGAGGACTCTTTGCAGTACTCCATGGACGGGGGCAAGACCTACAAGAAGGTGACCAACGTAAACGTCAAGACCAACCCCGCCAAGATGTCCAAGAGTGAGGACTTGAAGGGACTTCGCCTGAATTGCAAGAACGGCTCCCAGACGAACGTCTACTCCTTCTACGAAGGACGCTACTACCTGGAAACAAAGTCCGACGGAAAGGTGGAGGCTTGGTCCGCCGGTTACTACGACATCCATCGCAGTTACCTGCTGATGAAACCCAGTTTCTTCGAAGGTCGTACGGTCGCATTGTCCAGTTTCTTCGTCAATCCCGATGACTACACATTGTCTTTCTACGGAGATGTTGAAAACAAGTGCGAAAAGTCCGAACTCAAGTTCGACGCCATCGCCAAAAGCGACCTTGTGAACGAGTGGGAGGCCGTAGACGGCGGCATGGAATGGAGCCTGGAATACACCTCCAAAGGTTCCTACACCGTGTATGCACGCAAGGGCGGCGATACCAAGCAGGCCAAGGAAGGATACTGGGATATTTACGGCGACATGATGTTCATGCACGCTACGGGCTGCTTGGAAGGCTCCAAGTGCACCCAGGATGTAAAGGGCGTCATTAGCGACTTCGATCCCAAGGTGGGCTTCGAGTTCGACCATTCCGACCCCGACGAACCTGTCATGCCCACTGTCTGGACACTCCCGCAGTACGAGTAACGATTTTGCAGATGAATCTAAAAAAGGCCTTGGCTTTGTCGCCAAGGTCTTTTGCATGAGGATGGCTGCCGGCTAGGCAGACGGTTTGTATGGTGTTACAAGTTCATGCAGACGGGTTGCACTGTGCTACTTGTTCTTGCAGCAGCATTCGCCTTCGCCGTGACCCTCGCCACCGCACTTGCATTCGCCTTCTCCGCCGCATTCGCATTCACCATCGTCTTCGCCATGGCAGCAACCGTCGCCCTTGCCGCATTTGCACTGGTGCTGCTGGAAGGGGGCGAGGTCTTCTGCGGTGGCTTCGCGAACGTCCACCACTTCGATGGCGAAGTTCAAGTTCTTGCCGGCCAGTTCGTGGTTGGCGTCAATTTCGGCCTTGTCTCCGTTGACTGACTTTACGCGGATAGGCATGGGGCCTGCCGGAGTGCTTGCGTAAAACTGCATGCCGGCCTCCACCTTGTCTACGCCCTGGAAAACGCTGACAGGCACCTCCTGGACCATGCGTTCGTCATATTCGCCGTAACCTTCGGAAGGTATGACCTTTACATCGAACTTGTCGCCAACTTCGTGGTCGTACATGGCCTTTTCGAGACCGACCACAATCATGTGCATGCCCTGAATGTACTGGAGGGGTTCGCGGCCTGCGGAGGTGTCGATAACGTCTCCTTCGTCGGAGGTGAGGGTGTAGTGCATCTGGACTACGCTCTTGTCGGCAATCTTCATAGGGAATCCTTTTTAAATGTAATAGAAACCATATTGTTCAAATTGACTCTGCAATTTAGAAAATTTATTCCTGCAGGGTGAACGGCAGCAGTCGAATTCCGCCGGCTTCGTCCTTGCCCGTAGAAATCGATTTCGGGAGGCTTTTTTCAAAACCTTCGTATTTCAAGCGTTCTTCGGCAATGCCCTTGTGTTCCAGGTAGTTGTAGATAGCCTTTGCCCGGTCGTCGGCCAACGCCTTATGGGGCGCTGCGCACTGTATTTCCATGGCAATGGGGTACTGACGCATATTCGCCACAATGTCGTTCAAGGCCGTGTAACTGGAGTTTGTAAACACGGTATCCGTCTTGAACTTGATCCGCCTGGCGATGGCGTTGAAATTCAGACGGTCGTTCATGGGGCAGCCCTTGCTGTCGGTCATCACGTTCTTGAACGAACCGGGGCACTGGTCGTACCAGTCGGCAATGCCGTCGCCGTCAGAATCCAGAGGGCAGCCCAGGCTGTCGATGGGGGCTCCCTTGGGGGTGTTGGGGCACTTGTCGTTGTCGTCGAAAACACCGTCGCCGTCCTTGTCGATACGGCAGCCCATTTCATCTACCAATACGCCTTCCTCGGTCTCGGCGCATTGGTCCCTGCTGTCGGG
>JABUUR010000222.1 GCA_021443065.1 Fibrobacter sp. | reverse complement strand
GTTAAACTTGCTCAAATATAGTCAAAAATGTAAAACCCTTCAATAGCTTTTAACAAAAAATGTAAAAGCAAGTTTTGAATGCTCCATTCTTGAATGCTCTATTCCATAGCGTCCGTAGTTCCCGAATCTTCGGCGGGATCAGGCACAACGTCGTTGATGTCGCAACTGGAATCGTCGAAGCACACGTCGTCCTCGTTGCCGGAGGAGGGCGTTCCACCGCATGCAGACAACATGGCTGCCATCGAAATCAAAACAAGCATTCCAAAAAAAATCTTCTTCATTTTACATCCCCTTTTCAAATCTTGTTGAGTATCAACATCTTATATAAAAAAATTTCCCTTTTCCGTCAAAGTAATTTAGAGAACAACGAATTCAAAGAGTACATTTCGCTCCAAACACAAAAAGACCTGCAGAGCAGGTCTTTTTTTGCAAAGATAGCCTCGAAATTACTTCTTCTTGGCAGCCTTCTTGGCAGGAGCTGCAGCCTTCTTGGCAGGAGCAGCCTTCTTGGCAGCCACGGAGCCCTTGAGAGCAGCGCCAGCCTTGAAGCTGACAGTCTTGGAAGCGGCGATCTTGATCTTTTCGCCGGTGAGAGGATTGCGGCCTTCGCGAGCAGCACGAGACTTAACAGCGAAAGTACCGAAACCGATAAGCTGAACGTTGCCGTCCTTCTTTACGCCAGCGGCGATTGCATCGAGCACTGCATCGAGAGCGCGGCCAGCAGCAGCCTTGGATTCAATGCCAGCTTCCTTGTTGGCGAGGATAGCTTCGATCAATTCTTGCTTATTCATTTTTAACTCCTTGAGTTGGTTTAAGAATTTATGACTTTATTATACTTTTTTTTTCGTTAATTAGTTCAACACTTTTTAAAAAAGTTGCAAAAAATTCGACACATTTTAAACAAGTGAACTTTTGGGGGCCCATAAGAAATCAAGCCTCCAGGCTAGGTCCGCCCCCGTCAAGGCTTGGGCCAGCCTCGTCCTCGGCAATTGCGTCGGCCTTCTTTTGAATCTTTTCCAGGTACACAAGACAAATGCAAGTGAACGGAATCGCAACGATCAAGCCCAGGAACCCCAGCAGTTTGCCCCAGATTGAAAGGGAAAGCAAAATGCCCACGGGCGGCAAGTCCATGGAGGAGCCTACAATCTTTGGAACCAAGAAAAAGTCCTGTATCACTTGGACTACGGCGTAAATGGCAAGCACAATCAGAGCCACTTCCCAGAATGGCATACCCGTATCCAGTGCATAAACCACAGCCAAAAGAAGAGCCAGAGGAATGGTCGTCAACTGCAAGTAGGGAATCATGTTCAACGCGCCGGAGAACAAACCAAAGGCGACCCCCATAGGCAGTCCAATGACTCCAAAGCCTATTGCATAAAGGATTCCCACGCTTAGGGCGACCAAGGACTGGGCACGGAAATAGCTGCCCATGAACTTGTCGACTTCGGAACTAAAACCGTACAAATCCGTCTTATACTTCTTTGGAAACAAACTAACAATGCCCCGACGAAGCTTAGGCATATCTAGCATAATGAAAACCAGGTACATAAAAATCAAGGCACCACCGGACAACCAAGCCACAACGCCGGTGGTCTTTGAAAGGATTCCCCAGGCGCCCGGCAATACTTTGTCTGCAACGGACTGCGCTGATTTCCAAAAATCCAGACTCTTCATGGTTTCGGCGACCTTGTCCCAAGAAATCATCCCCTTGACATAGGTCCATGTATCTGCGGGAATAAAGGTGGAAATTCTGCGCGTCCATACAGAGTCACTGAACATCTTTGGAATAAGCTCACCCAGATGGCGAATTTCATCGACAACCATGGGAATAAAGAAATAGCCGGCACCAGTCACTACAAGGGCCATGGCAATCAGCACCACGATTACGGCAACAATCCTATGCTTTACCTTTCCTTGCAATTTGCAGACCAGGGGGTCCAAAATGTACGCCAGCAAAAAGGCTGCAAAGAACGGGAACAGCACACCGCTCAAATAGTTAAGGCACCACAACAATCCCCCGATTCCAAGAACCACGATAAGGTTCTGCATAATCCTGTCTATGGTCCACGCACGTCTCATTTACGCCTCCTTATATAAACTATCGATGCAATCCATGTTAAAGCCAAAATGACAAGCAAGGCATACATAGTACTGACAAAAGCATGTTTTTCGCCCCACAGCCGAATGCCCTGCAACTTGATCTCGTCGGGAATCCCCAGCAGGGTTCCTTCCCCGTTAAAAACTTCAAGAATCACTCCGCGGCCGTAGTATTTAAGCCCATCGTTTTCTTCCAGCCCCAAGGCCGCAAACCAGCGGTCCGGGACATTCAGCTCATGAAGGGACATTTTTACGCCCCCATTAGATACCGCAAAAGATTTCTGCAGCGGGCGGTAAGAACCGTAAACATTGTCCTTGCTGTAGACAGGGTCGTGGGTCAAAATGCGGACAGACACGTTGCGCATGCGGCCCGTTTCTGCAATCACCTCCACGGAATCGAACCTGGAAAAGTCAAAGAATCCTGTCGCAGGCCTGTTGCCAACAGACATCAAGTTAAAACCGATTCCCGCATAAGGGTACGCCATACCCGAGCGCACGTTTACCGCAGCCGTAATTTCGGAATCACCGCGGGCAAGTTCACTGGTGGAAAAGCCACCCACTTCGCCATCCGTCAGGGCATAAACCTCGTAGGCGCAATCCGGGAAAAGAACCTGTTCATTCCCGCGAAAAACAGCAAGCACCACCGCCCATAAGACGAGCAACAGCAAAAACAGAAAAGTGGATACGGCAAATTTTCTCAAGTTATTTTCCGTCGGGTTTCTTGTCGTCAGAATGCTTGCGACCGATGGCCACAATAGTCAATGTGAGAATAATAAACAATACTACGCCAAAACCAAAATTGCTGATGCCTTTGGCGGAGATGCCATGGAATTTCAAGGAAAATTCCCGACCCCGTTCTTGATTCCAGCCCGGGGCAATTTCCACTCGGGCAACAGCCTCCTGATGGCGGCGGTCCATGGACGGGTCGATATTTCCGTCGGTAAACCAGAAATCCGGCGTATAGAACTGCTCCATGGGGATTACCAAATGCTGGAAACCTTCTGCAAGAGGAATTTCCTTTAGCAAGAGTTTGAAGGTTCTAGGCTCATCCAGTTTCGTCACATCCGGATCGTAAGTCCAGATCTTCATTAAAATTTCCTTTGTGCCGTGAGCATCCACATCCAGCACAACGGAATCCACAAAGGTCCAGTTGCGATACTCCCTTTCGTCACCTTGACTCAAGTCAAATACGAGACCGCACCAGGCGCCTCGCGCCGTATCAAGGCCTAGGTTGCAAGAAAAACTGAGCAGGGAGTCCCCGGCCTCCAGCCGAACATCAGAGGAGCCGCCATCCGACTTATCGTCGTAGGCAAGCACAGAGGCTGTTTTTTCTAGCGGAAAGACAGATTCCACAAAATCGCCCTTGGGCAAGGCCAGGTAGACACCCACCACAAGTGCTGCTATCAAAGCAAGGATTGCATAAGTTTTACGCATTATCGTTATCGGGTTCAAGGATGGGTTTCAAACGTAAGTTGTACTGCAGCAAGTCCATTGGATCTTCTTCGGGCATCTTGTCTCCGACAATCTTGTCTACCAGATTAAACAGCCAACGAATAAAGAAATAATGATGCTTGCCCTCCTTGCCCGGCACCTGAAAAGGGTGTTCCAAGGTACGTTGCAGCAAAGCCGCCGTCATGGAGGGCGTAAGGTGGAACATCTTGCAGCATGTCGTCACCTTGCCATCTGTGCCATAATCAGGCAACTTACCTTCTACCAGGGGTACCCCATGGTCAATGCAACAGACGTTTTCGCAAATCGGGTCCTGCACGCTCTTTGCCACCAAGGCCTTGTGCCAAAGTTCCCGGGACTTGTCCGTCAAATCGGAACGGAAAGCCATGGTCTGGTCACAAGGGAAAAAGGTGGAAAAGCACTGGGGGCAAATGCGTAAATCAAGATGGGGAATCTTGACTTCTGTAACCTGGGACTTGCAATATGGACATTGACTCATACCCTCCAATATAAAAAAAAGTATATTTGCGGCATGGCTAAAGTAATACAAATCACACCGGAAAATTTCGAAACCGAAATCGCCCAGCCCTCCGAAACCCGGGCCGTGGCAGTCCTTTTCTCCTCTGCGGAGTATCCCGATTGCGCAGGCTACGCCCAATTGGTGGGCAAACTCAGCACCACCATGGACTTTACCTTGGGCGTCGTCAGTTGCGACGACCGCGCCAACATGCAGTTGATCCAGGCATTTCGCGTCCGTTCCGTCCCCGAGGTTCACATTGTGGACAAAGGACAGATTGCAGACGTATTGGCCGGAGTCCTTCCCGAAGACGAACTGAAAAAGCGCCTTGAAAAGTTTTACGTGTCCGACGAAGAACGTTTTGAAACAGCCCTGCAGGAGGCAATCGCTAACAAGCAGTTCGACGAGGCTCTGCCCCTTCTGAACGAAGCACTTTCCAAGAATCCCGACAACAAAAAAATGTTGCTTCTGTGGGCAAAGGCAAGCCTGGGCATGGGCGACTCCGAAAAAGCCAAGGAAATTTTAAACAAATTCACTGAAGCCGACGACCAGTACAAAGAGGCAAAATCCCTGCTGGAACTACTGGATTTTCATGCCGAAGCCGCAAAAAAAGATGTCAAGGGCAAGGAAGCAATCGTCTACCACGAGGCATGCAGCCTTGCAGCCGCAGAACAGTTCGAAGAGGCTCTCCAGGTTTTCCTGAACCTCTATGTCGAGGCCCCCGAATGGAACGATAGCGCCGCCAAAAAGGCTATGCTCACCCTGTTCGGCGTATTGGGTCCCAAGCACGAACTCACCTGGAAGTTTCGCGCGAAGTTGAACACCATGATGTTCATATAGGAAGACGAAAGAACGGTGCTGCGCACCTATAGACGAATGACGAAAGATGACAGGCTGCTGGTAGTTGGTGGAGAGGTCGCTTCGCTTTGAGACATGATCTATGAGCGGTGTGCAATCTGCTGTCAGATGTCATCCCGTCCTCTGAGCATGAATCTTGATTTGACGAACAAATTAAGGAGAAAATATGAAAAACACAAACATCTCCGTCATTCCCACCACGGTCACCATCGACCAAATCCAAGACAGCGATTTGGAAAGAGTCGACTACGTGTTCATTCCAGAAATCCTTCACTGGGAAGACCGGGCCACCGGATGGTCCTTCCGCCCGGACCGCATCGAGGTCCGTTTCGACATCTACAACAACCAGCGTCAACTCATAAACTCCGTAAGCATCAAGGGGAAAAGTGCAAACGTCGTCTGGGTACAAAAGGCTCCCAATTCCCTGTTGCCCAAGCCGATCCGCCTGCTTCTCAAGGATCTTTTCAATTAGTGTAATCTTGTAAAAGGTAAACCGACCTAAGTAGGCCGTTTACCCCCATATTCTGTAACGAGGCAGCCCCCCAGGGGCTGTTTTTTATTTATATTCTCACCGTATTTTGTAGAACATTGAATACACCCGGGGTTTAACCCCATAGG
>JABUUR010000284.1 GCA_021443065.1 Fibrobacter sp. | reverse complement strand
GATATTTCGACAACATGCCGTTAAACTAGAAATTATCTTTATGGCCGATGATGGATTTTACCGTATTGAAGCGCCTGGATGTAGAAACTCCCTTGGGAGTCGTCCATCTGGTGTGCTTTGACAAGTCGGGCGTGCAACATCGGCAGGTCATCCTTCGGGTTCTGTCGGAAGTGGCAGGCAGGACCTTGGTCCCTCGTGACATCGTCCAGACGAAGGATTGCCCCAGGCCCGCTTTCCCTGGCCTTGACTTTGACGTGAACTGGACGCACTCCGGGGACATTTGCGTTTTGGCCTACGGTTCGCCCGAAGGAGGCGGGGTATGCCGTTTAAAGATCGGGGTGGACTGCGAAATACACAAGCCCAAGCGTCTGAAAATAGCGGAACATTTTTATAGCCCCCAGGAGGTAGCCCACATCAAGGCCCAGGCGCCGGAGGCTGCCGAGACCGAGTTCTTTAGGTTGTGGTGCCGCAAGGAGGCTCTTTACAAGTGCGTGGGCGGGCCTTTTTTCGAAGGCTCCCTAAGGCGTTCCATGCTTGTAGATTCGCTGCCTCTGGAGCAGGGACGGACCGTCTATTTTTGCGACGTGAACCTGCCCGAGGATTTTCTTTGCGAATTTGCTGATAGCCCCAAGGTATCCCTTTGCGTAGCCGTCTGCAGGTAGCGAACTTGCTGCCTAGGCGTTGCCGTCGATAGGTCCCAGGGACTGTTCTCCCTGGGCGATGGGGCCGCCGGGCATTTGCGGAGCGTCCAGCATATACAGGGGCAGGCTGATCAATTCCTCGTTATCCACCATAAGGCGCACAATGTATTTGTCGGGGCGCTGGATCTGCAAACGCTGGAGGTTCAACACCAGGTTTACCGCCGCAGTGTCAAAGCCCTGGGCCACGGGTTCCAGGGGAATCTTGGACTGCATGGGTGGGACAATGGGCTTGCCGCACACGTCTTCGATGGTAAGGACCAGGTCATGGACTCCGGCTTCGGAACGCTGGTAGCGGATGCGGAATGCCGTGGAGCACTGGGGGATAACCAGGGGGAATTTAGCAAAAACCCTGTCGAATGCTCCAAGAATGTTCAAGCGGCCGCCCATGCCGTTGGCTGTGGCTGCGTCACAAATTGCTGCAATTTCAATGTTCATCTTATTCCTCCCCGCAGTTAGCGGGTGTTACTGTCCAGTTGTCGGCCACATACTTCATGATGATGGGGCCGTTGTATTTTGTATTCGCCGCGGTTCCGCCGGTGCGGCCCAGCATGGACAGGTAAAGCTTTCCGCCATTGTCCAAGGTCAGTTCAGGAGCGTATCCGCGCAGGTAATATCCGTTCTTGTCGTAGAATACCTTGCCAAAGTAAGGCAGCTGGTTCTCGCCGTGATAGTGCCACTGGTTGTCCTCGTAGCGGAAAACGTGAACCTGGGAAAGGTTGGGCCTGGAATTGTCGGCGCTGGCGATGTACACCACCCCGTTTTTTGCGACGATGCTCATGTGGAACGAGATGTACGCCTCAAAGATCTGGATGGGGCTTTGCCAATTGATGGAATTTCCTTCGATGGTTGCCTTTCTGAAGTTTGCACCGTAATCATTGGTATTTCGGTTCATATAAGCCATGTACAGGGTGTTTCCGTCAACTGCCAGGCTGATGGTGCCGATATCTTCATCACTGATTTTGGTAGAGGCCTTTGCCGTTGAATAGTCGTCCTTCAGCATGGCCACGTAACCGTAGTATTTGGTTGCGCCGTTGGACTCGGTTTGCTTGGAAACGCACACGAGAATAACCTTGCCGTCGCTGGTGGTCTTGACAGCCAATTCTTGGATGACTCGGTCAAAAACCTTTTTAGACGTCCAACTTCCGTTATTGAGGTATGCTACGTAACCCTTGCTGTCGCTAGAATTGATGTAGGCCACAACGGGCTTGCCAGAACCGTTGGAGGTAAGCTCGGCTACAGAAACTCCGCTAATGGTGGTGACGTTGCTCAACGACGTGGATGTTCCACCTGTGGATTTCTTGATGATGAAATTGCCGGTTGTAGTCAATGCGCCTACGTAGAGGTCCGTGCCGTCGTATGCCAGCTTTACCGCCTTCACGGAGTCCGTGGCGTTGAAACTGCCCAGTACGCTCCAGGTGGTATCATGCGTGGAAATCTTGACGGTACTTCTACCGGAGAGGAACGCGGTCGCAGGCACGTCGCCTACCAGGGCGAATGCCACCGGCACGCTGGAAAGTGCGGTTTCCACGACTGTATCCTTGGCAAGGTTACGCCATGCCTTTCTAAAGTACACGGTCCTGTACACGGTATCGGCGCTGTGGCGCAGTCTAAAACTGTAGGTAGGTACGTTGGGCGGCGCCACGGTGCTGTCCAGATAGGCAAGTCCCATGGTCATGGACCCTTCTTCGCTGGGGCGCTTCATGGCGGTGTAGAACTCGAGGATGTTGGTGTCCAGGGTGCCGTTGGAGGGCCCTTCGTAGAAGTAACTGTCCACAGAACTGAAGTTCCAGGAGTAGCCGTAAAGTGACGGGGATGCTGCAGCCAAGTCGCCTCCCTTGGAGCAGAAGCCGCCCCATGTTTCTTCATCGAAGAAGAACTTGGATTCGTCGGGCACGGCATTGTCGCCGCTCCACAGGTAGACAGTGTCCGCCGCCGAAATGACCCCTACGGGGTAGTGCTTCATGATGCGGACCTCGGTGGTATCCTTGAGGACTTCCCTGGAACTGCGTTCTTCGGCAGAAACAATGCATAGCATGTCCTTGCCTTGTTCGGAGTAGGTGGAGTCCTTGCCTATCTTAAAGGACATGCCGTTGGCTTCGTAGTCGTACTCGGGAACCTGGCTTTCCATGCTGTTGCCCGTCGCCTTGTCGACGCATTCCCAACTGAACCATTCAATGCCCTGCCATGCGGAATTCACTCTTGCATCAAGTTCGAAAGCGTCGCCCTCGTTCAGGTAGATGAGTTCGCTGGCGACCCAGATCTTGGGGGTTTCGGAGGTATAGGTGAACTTGACGGTGTCCATGGCGGTGTTGCCGTCGTTATCGGTAGCACGAGCCACGCAAATAAAGTTGGAGTTGGCGGCAGGAGCCTTCCATACGGTGTCGTACACGGTGACGGTTTTCCAGTTGCTTGCAATCAGGTCGGGGAGGGCGCAGCTCCATTCCCGCTTGACGATTTCGCCCGGATCCGAAGGTACTCCGTTGTTGTCGCTGGCCGTTGCGTTGAGGGCTATGTTGAAGTTCTCGCGGATCGTCATGTGCTTGTTTTCCACGTGGATTGTAGGTGGAGCCAAAAGCACCTTGATATCCACGGTATCCAAGGCTTCATTGTCGTCGTCGTCGGTGACCTTCACAATGCACTGGTAGTTGTCGTCTGCCTTGTTGGGCATGGTCATGTTGGTTCTAGGTGTGGTGGTAGAACTGTAGGTAAAGGTGATGTTGGTTGCAGACTGGGATCCGCATCCCCATTCGTACTTGACGATAGAACCCAGGGAGTCTACAGCGTGGGCATTAAGTTCTACCACATCCTTGATGGTCACGGTCCTGTAATTGACGGAGCCTGTGACAGTGGGCTTGCCCACAAGGACCGTGTAGGTGGCAGTATCCTTGGCGGTGTTGTCGTCGTCGTCGGTAACCTGGACAACGCAGTAGAAGGTGCCCGCCTCGGAAGGCATGTCCACGTTAACTTCGCTTTTGGAATTTACGGGGGCAGGCATGTCTTCCCAGCTGGGTAGGCTCTTGAGGTTATCACCGCATGCGTATTCGAACTTGACCACAGTACCGAAGGTGTCGTGGCCGGTTGCAACAATTTTCTGGGAACTGTTGATCTTGACAATGTCGGCGTGAGTCTTCAAGGTGACGGTTGGCGGGTCCAAAAGGACTCTGAAAGTCAGTGTGTCGAGACCTTCTTCCCCGTCATCGTCTACTGCGGTAACAAGGCAACGGTAATTTTCAGATTCTGTGCCGGGCATGACGATTGTGATGGGTACGTCGGTAATGCTCTTGGCCGGCGTAATCGTCTTGGACTGGTCTTGGTTCACCAAGCTCAGGTTGCCGTTGGTACAGCCCCACTTGATTTCGTTGATAGTGCCGAACTTGTCCCTTGCGGAAACCTTTACGTTCACGTTGGACTTGATCTTGTATTCACTTGCGTCGGCGGTGGCGGTGATAGTGGGCTTGTCGCTGATGACGTCGATAATGACTTCGTCCTCGGCCTTGTTGTTATCCTGGTCGGTGACAGATACCTTGACCGTTTGTTTTCCGATGGACTTGAATGTTAGGCTCTTGGACCGTTCCACATTTGCCGCAGGGTTGATTTCCTCTTCGACCGGGCAGGTGGAACCAGAAGCGAGATTGCTTCCGCAATTCCATGCGATAGTCAACTTTGTACTTTGGTCACCTGGGTAGGCTTCAATGTCGAAATCAATCGGGTCGTTTATAGTCACCTGGACGTTGGACTTGGGCTTTGTAAAGATGATTGCCGGATTTTCATCTAACTGGCCGAAAGTGACGGTGTCCTTAAGGTCCAGACCGTTTTCGGTGTAGGAGACAATCATGTTGTAAACTTCGTTGGGGGCGGTATTGTCCTTGATGTCGTCGTAGGAGAGGCTTAAGGTTGCCTTTCCGGTTGCGTCTACATCAGAAGATTCTTCGTGAGTCTTGTCTTTCAGCGTGTAGGCCCAATTCACCTTTGTCGCTGCAGGGATTGCGTCCGTAATGGTGGCCTCGAATGCAAGGGATTTGCCGTTGCCTACAAGGGCCTTCTTTTTGCCGTTGACCAAAAGATCCAATTTTGTGGCACTGACATAGAAGGTGTCCTTGACCGTGGTGACGTTGCCTGCGTTATCCTTGGCGACGATTTCCCAGGTGTATTTTCCGTCGGTCAATCCGTCCAAATCCAACTTGCAGTTGTAGACGGAGTTCAGGTCGGCTTTAGTACAGCTGCTCCAGTCCTTGGCCTTGCCGTCAAACTTTGTAGAAAGGTCTGCTATGCGAGATGCCAGATCCCTGGCGTAAACGTTCAAGCTTACGGTACGTTCTTCCAAGGTGTCTACATTGGTAATATTCACCACGGGGCCTGCGGTGTCCTTAAGGATAAGGTCGTCAACCTTGATGGTTGCACCGGATTCGATGAACAGGTCGTACTGGAAGGCGTGCTTGTATTCGCGGACGGTGTCGGAACTTGCGCGTACTTCGTAGGAACCGTAATCGGCCTTGATGGTGTAGTTACCCTTGGCGTCGGTAAAGCCGTCGAAAATCTTGCTTCCGTTGTTGAATTCCACTCGAATGCCGGCGTGGTCGTCACGGCCCTCGTACTTTGCTACACCGTAGAAAGTCCCCTGGGTGGAACTCAGGTCGCCCAGGTAAAAGTTCCAGGGACGGCTGGTGGAGTCGGAGGTTGCGATACGTTCCATTCGCACAATGTCGTAACCGTCGGTAACGTACATGTCCCAGAAAATTCGGCCGGTGATTTCGACATTCGGGTCGTCTACCAACGTAATGACGTTTCTTCCGTCATCGGTGGTCGGCTCAAAGATGTTGGAGGTGATTTCTTTTGCAATGAGGTTTTCGGAGGTGAATGCCTTTGTGGGGGCTTTGCCGTTCTTGGAAACCTGGGC
>JABUUR010000063.1 GCA_021443065.1 Fibrobacter sp. | reverse complement strand
TTTCAACCATTGGCATTTTACCAAGCAGGCGCCCGACTTTATCCTGGGCGAAATTCAGAAAAAGACCATAGACATTCGCGAAAAAACAGACCGCACCGTCAAATTGACCTTTGCAGGCAAGGAATTTTACATCCAAGTGGACCATGTCCAGCTGGATTCCCTGAATAACGGCAAAACCTTGATTGCAGCGTCCATCCAGTCCCAAGGTGCAACCTGCAATTTTGAACACGCATCGATGGCTCCGACCAGGGAACTATGCACCGTTGAAAACCTGAAGTACCTTTCCGATTCCGCCTACGAAGGCGAAGACGGAAAAGTTTACTCCACGGAATACTCGAATGACAACAGTGTAGAGTTTTCCTACTGCGTCAAGGACATGTTTAAATAAGGTACGCCCCTCCCTAAAGTGGAGTGCTAAGCCTCCACCTTTACGCGGCTAATCTTGTTTTCATCTTTCCAGACGCGGACTGTTTTTTCGATTTTACTCTCAAGTTCGTTGACGTGGCTGATGATACCCACCAGACGGTGGTCGCCGGCCAAGTTCTGCAGCACGTTGATGGCGGACCTCAGGCTATCATCATCCAGCGAACCGAAGCCTTCGTCCACGAACATGGTGTCCAGCTGGATGCCGCCTGCGGAACTCTGCACTTCGTCGGCAAGGCCCAGGGCCAGCGACAGCGATGCCAGAAAACTTTCGCCACCGCTCAATGTTTTTACCTCTCGCTGCTTTCCGCTGGCGTGGTCGATCACGTTCAAGTCCAATCCCGTTTGGGCAACCCTGTTCGACGCCTCCGCTCGACGGACAAGTTCGTACTGGCCGTTAGACAGTATGTAGAAACGGCGGTTGGCGTGCCGGATAATGCGGTCAAAGTAAGATGTCTGCACGTAGGTTTCCAACATCAGTTTTTCACGCCCATTAAGGCCGCCGTTTGCGGTATCGTTGAGGTTTTTCAGCCATTGGCGTTTTTTTCCCTTGGTTTCAAGTTCCGCAGATATTGAACGGATATTTTCCAGGGTCCTCTCGTTTTGAGACATGCGACCGGATGCATTCTTCCAGATGTCTGTTTTTTGGGCATGCTGATTTCCAAGAGATTCGCGGGCTTGACGCAGGGCGTTCAAATCGTATTCGGGAACACCCTCCAGTGCCGTTTTGAAAGCCTCAATCTGGCCCTTCAAGGTCTTGACTTCGCCTTCGCATTTGTTAAACGCCTCGATGGCAACCTTCAGCGAATTGTTGAAACCATCCAGGGTGCCTTGCAACTTGTTGATTTCTGCGGCAGCGGTTGCCTTGCTGTCAAAGGCGAGGTTCCCCTGCAGTTCTTCGATGGCATTTTTTAAACTCTGGATTTCCTGGGCGGCGGCAGAATTTTTACTTCCCAATTCCTCCATGGCAGTACGTTTTTCCTTCAAGGCATTTTCCATAGAGGGAATACCTGTTTCTGGATTTTCCAGTTCCTGCTTTCGACTGATTTTCTGGCTTTCAGCCTGCAGTTCTTTTTTCAAGAGAGACAGGGTTTCGCAATTCTTGGAGTATTCCTCGTTCCCGCGACTTTTTGCATTTTCGATGGAGCATTCTCCAAAGAGTTTGTCCAGTTCCTCCTGGAGCGTATCCCTTAGGCTTTCGCAGGTACCCCTTTGCTTGACCGCATCACCGTGCTTGCTGTTGCGTTCCGCCTCTGCAGCAGTAACCTGGGACTTCAATTTTTCCAATTCGGCCTGCGTGGGGGCTTCTACGGACTTGCAAGCCTTACGGGGGTGATGTGTAGATCCGCAAACCGGGCATTCGCAACCTTCCGTAAGGGTTTCCGCGAGAATGCCGGCCTGTTCATTCAAGAAAGCCCGATTCTTGCTTTCGTACGTATCGCGAAGTGCGGAATACGCCCCTTCGGCTTTCGTGTACACCTCCTGGGCTTTCGTCAGATTATCCAGTTCATCGTTGTACCTTTTTTGCAACCGTCCAACGCTCTGAATATCCTTCTGACGCTTGTCCAGATTTGCAATATCGCTCTCCAGCCGGGCCTTCTTTTCGCCCGCATTGCCAAGCGCCGCCAGTTCAGCCTTCAATTCCTGGATTTTTTCGTCCAGATTCTTGATTGCGTCTGCATCGTTGTTAAACTGGCTCTGGGCAGCCTCCAGCGCAGATTCCTTCTTTTTCAGCAGGTCACGTTTCTGTTCCAGGTTTTCGTACTGGGGCAGGGAGTTCTTGATTGTGGTAATCTGTTCCTGCAACAAGTCGCGTTCGGGCTGGTTGCCTTCTTGGGCGGTTTTTGCGTCGTTTTTTATCTGCAGTTCCGTTTCTTTTTGGGGGAGTTGCCCCTGGGCCTTCTTTAATTCGTCACGATTTCTGGACGCGGTTTCCGCCTTGCCATATTCTTGACTCAGTTCGGAAATCTTGCCCTTGAGTTTTTCCTTTTCCGCACTGGACAAACTTACCGTAGACTTGTCTTCTGCAATCAGGTTCTCCAGCAATGTGCACACTTCATCCCAATCTGCAATCTGCAGGCTCCGGGCCAATTCAAGTTTTGCGTTTACATCATCGATGTACGTAGAATCCTCTGCGCACAAAATTCCGGAAGCGTAATTACACGCCGTCTGCATCAAACTGTCACAACGTTTGTTAAAGTTCGAAAGTTCGTCGCTCAACCTTTTTTGCAGTTTCTCGTAATTTTCCGTCTTGAAAATCTTGCGGAAGGTAGCCCTGCGATCTTTAGTGTCTTCCAGAAGGATCTTCATGAAATCGCCCTGGGCAATCATGGCGATTTGGGAGAACTGGTCCTTGTCCAGCCCGCCCATCACGGACTTTACCGCCTCCGTAACATCCTTTTCCTTGGATACACTTCGGCTTGTCGCAGAAACCTTGCCCGTAGCGTCGGGATAGTAGAAGGTAACGGCGGCATGTTCTTTGGTGGTGCCCCCACCGCGCTTTGCCGCGCGCTCATATTCCGGGTTACGGCAAATGCGGTATTCGCGGCCATCGTAGGCAAAGGTCAGTTCCACCTCGGTGGGGGTTTCCGGCGTTGCGTTGATGCAGCGGAACAATTTTACGTCGTCGCGATTGTCGCCGCTGGCCTTGCCGAACAAGGCGTAGGTCACCGCATCAAAAATGGTGGTCTTTCCGGCTCCGGTATCGCCGCTGATCAGGTAAAGACCGTGGGTTCCCAGTTTTTCAAAATCAATTTCGGTACGTTCGGCGTAAGGCCCGAATCCGGTAACAACAAGTTTCAACGGTCTCATTAGCGGTCGCCCTCCCAGATAGAATCAATCAAGCCCTGTACAAATTCCCTTTCTTCTTCGTCCATTTCACGGTTGTTCATATCCTTAAAGAAATCGCTGAAGATTTCCGAAGGTGATTTTTGGTTTACGTTTTCGAAATCCAGATGGGCAACGCTTTGCGTGCGGGAATTATTGTAGGTCAAAGCCATGAGATTGCGGTAATACCCACGCAATTTCGCCGCGGCATCCGTCACGTCGTTTTCGTCGGTCAGTACAACGTAGATGTAATCGTCCAGGCTCTTGCCCTCGCGAACCTGGGCTTCGCGGTATTCCGCGGAAACCAACGTTGCAAACTCGCCTTCGATCTTGCGTACATCCCGAAGGGGCTTCAGGGGTACCTCGCGAATTTTCAACTCGGCGGAGTTTCCCAAGGCGGCATCGCCTGCACGGCCCAATTCTACCACTGTGACCGACTTCTGGTGCATAGCCTCGGAAAGGGAATACTTCAATGGCGTTCCGCTATAGCGAACGCGCCCCACCCCGGATTCGTTTTTTGCAACATTCTGTGGGCGGTGAATATGGCCCAGGGCAACGTAATCGAATCCGTCGAAGGCGTATGATTCCACATTGTCAAGGCCCCCGACAAATTCTTCGGAGCCGTTTTCGTCTACCTGGGCACCTGTGACAAACTGGTGGGATACCAGCACGTTGCGACGTCCGGGATTGCGCTGCATTTTGCCCAATGCCACCTGGATTGCACTTGTGTAGTCCTTGATATTTTCACGTTCGGCCTCGGCGGTTTCGCCTTCGCCAAGGTAAGTACGAACATCGGCAGGGCGCACAAAGGGGAGCATCCATACATCCACCTCGCCAAATTCGTCCTTGAAGGTAATCGGTTCGAACACTCCGGAATAAATCGGTGACATGTAAATGCCGCGATTTGCCATGATGCGACCGCCAAAGGCAATCCGTTCCGCGGAATCGTGATTTCCGCTCAATACAAAGGTCTTTGTACCGCGTCTGGAAAGGTCCACCAGAAAATCGTCCAGAACTTTGACGGCCTCGGCGCTGGGCACGGACTTGTCGTACACATCGCCCGCTATGAGCAATGCATCGGGTTTTTCGTCGTCCACTATCTTGAGGATTTGAGCCAAGATGTACTTTTGGTCTTCGAGCATGGAATGCTCGCAAACACGCTTGCCAATATGCAGATCCGCCGTGTGGATAAATTTCACTTTGCCGTACTCCTTGTGTAAATCACGGTCGCCACGCTTTAATCTCTTTTCCAAATATACTATCGGAATTTGACACAAAAATGTCAAAAAATCATGGACCACCTGCAATATAATGTTTAAGAGACGGTACTTTATTTGTCACACGAATTGTACTACGTACCAAATTTCCCGGAGTACAGATACGATTAGCGGATAAGGCCTTTTCCTTACGCACGCATACGCTGCGGGTTCTGCATTTCTGCAGCGGCCCTGTCCATCCACAGCGCTGGGCGGCCGCGAGAAAAGGGATGCTCGCTCTGGAAAAAGAATCCGCGAGGCGGTTCGTCGGTATCGGGGCTTGCGTCCATCACCTTTTCCATGGCTACGTAGTGGGCGCAGGTACGGCGCAGGCAGGTATCGGTCTTCCAGCGGACGGTGTGGTTCTTTTTCGGATAGATGAAGTTCCAGCCCAGAAGCATGGTGGGGATCCCCATCATACGGAGGCGGTCGGGCAGGGGCGCAAACTGCCCCTGGGTACTGAGCAGCACCACGGCGTCCATCTTCTTGTAACTGGCGAAGAGCAGCGCATCTTCCATAAGCCCCATGTTGGGGCCCAGCAGTCCGGTTTCTTCCTCGTGATCGCTGTAATGGACCTGGAACCCCGCGGAGCGAAGTTCGTGCTCCAACTTGAGGACGCCTTCTACGGAGCGTCCGTAAATATGCGGATTCCTGTAGGGATGGTAGTAGTGGGATTCCATCTCGATGTAACCGCTTTCGGGGTCGAAGAACTTGTAGGCCTGCATCTGAACCCAGCTCTTGAGTCCCCTGAAGTCTATGTTGGAATGGAACCTGTGATGTACCCTGTAATATTCGTTGACCTTCTTAAGGGTGTATCCGTCAAGAAAGAATCCAACGCGCAATGCATTTTCGGGCATTTTTCCTCCGATGTTTATGGTGACTGCCTATAAACACGCAGGAATCAGTCGAACGGTACCCCCATTTTTTAGTTAAATGTTTTTAACAAAAGTAAGGGGGCATAACACATGCCGTGCAAAACGGGCAAATTATTTTTATGGGGATACCTTAAAGGAGGTCCTTGTCCTTGAGGCCGTCCACGAGGGAAGAGGGCATCCATTTTTCCAGTGCCTTGTATGCGGGGTCCTGGAGTTTTCCTTTCCATTCCGCGGACTTTTCTTTTTCGCCGGCGTCATGGTAAATACGGATCAGGTTGAGGGC
>JABUUR010000349.1 GCA_021443065.1 Fibrobacter sp. | reverse complement strand
AGCATTGTCCGAGGCCTCGCCTACTACACGGGCATCGTATTCGAAGTCTTTGACAAGGGCAAATCCATGCGTGCAATTGCAGGCGGTGGACGTTACGACAGCCTTACCGAAAAACTGGGCGGCGACCGCATTCCGGGCGTGGGCTTTGGAATGGGCGATGTTGTGCTTGCGGATTTGCTCCGAGAACACGGGCTGCTTCCCAACCCCAAGCAGAGCGTGGACCTGTACATTGCAAGTTTTACAAACGACATGAAAAAGATTTTCGAGACCGCCCAGACTTTCCGTGCAGGCGAGTTTGAGAACATGGGCTTGTCCGTATCCCACCCCCTTTCTACCATGAAGATGGGTAAACAGTTGGAACAGGCAAACTACCAGGGCGCAAAAATTGTCGTCTATGTAGACGGTGACAAGGCAAACGCCGGAGAATACGAATACAAGGATCTTCGCGACGGTTCCATGCATATCGGTCCAATAAACGATATCATCGCAACCCTCAAAAATTGAACTCTTTAATGTAAGATGACTCCCTTAAAAACCTTACTTAGCATTTTAAGCCTTTTCGTGGTCCTCGGCATCGTTGCCGTCGTTTACCCCGAGGGGGGAATCCATGTTGGCGACAGTACGCTGCGCTACCCCAAGTTGACGGATATTTTTGTGAAGGCCGATTCTACCGCCGATACTGCGGTGAAAAACGAGGTCGATCCCGAAGCCGCCATCCGGGAAATGATGGAAGCCACCCGCCGTAAGGAATTTTCTGAATTCTCCGATTCCTTGAAGTTTTACGAAGACTTTTTCGAAAAGGGTAGGACCAGATTCGACCTGCCGGACAATGACCCCACCTGGTTCGACAGGTTCTTCTTGCACCTGCAGCTGGCGGAGTTGGACAGCAACGTGGTTCACATCCTGCATTATGGCGATTCCCAGCTGGAAGAAGACCGCATTTCGGCCACCATCCGCGAAGACCTGCAGGAGGAATTCGGCGGTGCAGGCCCCGGCATGATGCCGCCTGTTTTGACCATTCCCTCCCAGACCACCAGCCATTCCATTTCCGGCGACCTGAAGCGCTACATCTTGTTTGGCCCCAAGGACGAAGAGGCGACCCATAACCGCTATGGTCCGCTGGCACAGTTCGCCGACCTGGACGGGTCTGCATCTATCACCATCAAAAAGCGCAAGGAACGCAGGGACAATTTTCCACACGTGGGCGGCTACAGCACCGTAAAGGTTTTGGCAGGCAAACGCGGGAACTTGAATTTAAAACTCGTCTACGAGCAGACCACCTACGAGCAGGCTCCCGAAGGCGCAGATTCCGCCACCGCGGCAAATCCGCCTAAGAAAATCGTAAAGAACGTTGAAGCCGCAGCCCCCGTCGTAGAAAAGATGAACAAACTCAACGTTTACACCTGGAAGTTGCCCGACACCACTTCTACCGCACGAATTTATTTGAGCGGCAACGCAGAAATATACGCCATTTCCGCAGACGGCGCTTACGGCGTAGCCGTAGACAACGTGGCCATGCGCGGAAGTTCCGGCACTATATTCCACCGCATCGATTCCGAACTCCTGGCAGAATCCTACAAGGCCATGAATGCCCGCCTGATTATCATGGAATACGGCGGAAACCTTGTGCCCGGTACAAACTCCAGCAATATCGAATGGACAAAGAAAATCATCACACGACAAATCCAGGCGATTCAAAAGGCCAACCCGGATGCCGACATATTGTTCATCGGCCCCGCCGACATGGCAAAGCAGGTGGATGGCCAGTGGAAGACCTACCCCGCCTTGAACCTTACCATCAAGACCCTGCGAGAGGTCGCCTTGGAGAACGGCCTTGCCTACTGGGACATGCACCGTGTGATGGGCGGAAACGGTTCCATGATGAAGTGGGTAAAGAAAGAACCTGCACTAGGCTTTACGGACCATATACACTTTACACGCCGCGGCGCAGCCTACATGGGAGACCTTTTCTGTGCAGCGCTTCGCATGCATTACGACTACTTCAAGTTCCGCGACCGTCATAACATTTCCGACGAAAAACTCAAGGAAATCAAGAAATTCTCGGAAAGCGTAACGTCCGATACGACAAAGGCGAAGGCAAAGACAACGGCAATGACCAAGGTATATACAAAGGCAAATGCCAAGCCGAACGCCAAGGAAAAAGCAACGGAGGCTAAAAAGTGACGGGGGGGTTCAAGAAGTTGTTCGTTCTGCTGGCATTTTGCCTAACGGCGTTCTTGAATGCCAAGGATTTGAATATTGCGCCAGGCAGTTATCCTCTGGACATATCCAAATACGATTTCATCGATACCACGCTGAACATCCTCCAGTTTCCCGGCGGCAACAACGCCTTTGAACCCTTCTTCAAGAAACTGGACACCCTGGTTTTTGAAAATCGCGGCCAAGTGCGCATTTTGCACGTAGGCGGATCCCATTTGCAGGCAGACGTTATCTCGGGGCGCATCCGCGAACACCTTATAAAGGAATACCCAGGTGCAAATGCCGGACGAGGCTTTATATTCCCATACTCCGCGGCAAAGACAAACACGCCCTCTACCTACGCAAGTTACTACAAGGGCATTTGGGACATGAGCAAGAATGTGCTTCGCGAAGTGAAAAAGCCCCTGGGCGTTCTCGGCATTGCCGTCAGCACATCCGACCCTCGTGCAGAAATATCGATTCTTTTGGACCGCTACAACAACGAACCCATGTGGGGCGAAACAAGGTTCCGCCTGTTCGGTTACAGCGACAACGGGGACGTACTCCCGGTGCTTCGCGTGGACTCCGCGGACATTTACGGCGTGCTGGATTCCGCAAGCCAGAGTTACCTGTTTACAAGCCCACGTCCCATCGATTCCATACAGATCCAGTTCCGCTGGATTGACAGCCTAAAACAAGCCACCGTAGCGCAGTTCATTACCGACTCCCTGGTGCAAGACTCCATTGCAAGAGCCAATGCGGATTCCACCCTGAAGGATTCCGCCGTTGCAGTTCTAGACACCACGAAGAAAGCGGAAATCCCCCGTAACGTCGCGTTGCCGGGCTCTGCAAACATAGCCTTGGATTCCATGTTCCAAGGGGAATGCGACGTGCTGGATTCCGCGTGTCTCGCCCAAGAGGAAGCGGCAAGCAACAAGTCTACGGAAGGTGCAATCGCAGCGGCAGGCGTTTCTGCATCTGCCGATTCCACAGTCAAGGACAGTGCCGTGTCGGACTCCGCCACATTGATAAAATCTACACGTCCGCGGTTCACCCTCACAGGCATTCTCTCCGAGACGGAAAATCCGGGCATCACCTACACAAGCGTAGGCATCAACGGAGCCCGCGTCCCCAATTACTACAAGGAAACCTGCCCCAGGATCGAAAACGAATTGAAATTCTACAAGCCCGACTTGATCATTTTCGCCATCGGCATCAACGACGCAAACGTGGAACATTTTGACGCCAAAGGGTTCATTGCAAACTACGACACGCTCATTACCCGCTTCAAGGCGATCAACCCCGATGCCGCCTTTATTTTCGAGACAAACAACGACATGTTCCGCAAGGTAAAAAAACGTCGTTACGTACAACATCCAAATGGAGAACTTGCCCGCCAGGCATTCTTTACCATAGCCAAAAGGCACAAGGCCGCCATTTGGGACAAGTTCAGCATAATGGGGGGCTTGGGTTCCATGGCCAAGTGGGAAAAAGCCGATTTGGCCAAGGGCGACAAAGTCCACTTTAAACTTGCGGGTTACAACCTGCTGGGCGACATGTTCTACAAGGCTTTCATCAACGCCTACATGGAGCACATTGCAAACTTGCCTGCACAGGAACCTGTTGCACCACCTCCCCAACCCATCATTTCCAAGTAAAGTTTATCATGCTCGATTATTTGATTCCATTCCTTACTCGAACGTTCGCCTTCGACCCCAACAGCCCCCTGCTGTTTACGCAGTTCTACTTCTGGGGATTTTTTGCGGTGGTGTTCGCCCTTTTGACCCTGGTCCATAACCGTGTGCTGTTGCGCAATACCTTCCTGTTCGCCACCAGCATGTTCTTTTACTACAAGACCAGCGGCAGTTACGTCTGCATTCTGGCATTCTGCGTCGTTGCGAATTTCTTTATCGGCAAATTCATCGAAAAGTCCGACATCCACTGGAAGAAAAAACTGTGGATGATTTTGGCGGTGGTGGTGGACCTTCTGGTGCTTTGCTACTACAAGTACGCCTATTTCTTCCTGGATGTGCTTTACGACATATTCGGCATCGAACTTCATGTGTACAACTTCTTTGCAGCGGCCAGCAACACCTTGTTCGGCACGAACTCCCTGGTGGACCGCATCATTTTGCCGGTGGGTATATCCTTCTTCACCTTCCAGGCCATGAGTTACTGCATCGACATCTACCGTGGAAAAATCAAGGCGGTAACGAACATTCTCGATTTCGGGTTCTACCTGACCTTTTTCCCCCAACTGGTGGCGGGCCCCATCGTACGCGCCGACAAGTTCGTGCCCCAACTTTACAAAAAATTTTTCCTGCCCCGCCGCACTTTCGGCATTGCCGTATTCTGGATCTTGAACGGACTTGCAAAAAAGGTCATCCTGAGCGACTACCTGGCAACGAACTTCGTAGACCGCGTTTTCGATACGCCGCTTTTGTTTACAGGCTTTGAAAATCTCATCGCATTGTTCGCCTACTCCCTGCAGGTTTACGCGGACTTTTCCGGCTACACGGATATTGCCATCGGGGTGGCCCTCTTGATGGGGTTCCGGCTTCCACAAAACTTCAACAGCCCCTACAAGGCAATTTCTCCCACGGAATTCTGGCGTCGTTGGCACATCAGCCTTTCCAGTTGGCTACGCGACTACGTGTACATTCCCCTGGGCGGTAACCGCGGCGCAAGCATAGGCACCTATTTCTGGATTGGCTTTATCAGTCTCGTGGCCATCATCCTTTCCGGCAGTGGCTGGGTGGGACTTGCCATCGGATTGTTCCTTCTATACATCGCCCTGTTCGCCTATTTCAAGCCTGATTCCCGCAAGTTCATTACCACAAACATGAATGCCATGTCAACACAGATTATCGGCGGTTGGTGGCACGGGGCCAGTTGGAACTTTATCATCTGGGGCGGTTTGAACGGCTTTGGACAGGTGTTCAACAAGTTCTGGGTCAAGCGGGGCGTCACTTTCCGCGCCACGGCCTCCTTTGTTCTTTTCGCTCTCAGTGCCATCATTTTCAAGAACTGGGGCTACCCCATTTTCGCCATCACATCCGTATGGTTCGGTGTTCTATTTGTAGGGATTTATTCCGTCATGATTTTCCGTTTGTTCAGCCAGAAAACCTACCACTGGCTCTACACCGCATGGAACGTCACCCTCACCTTCGTGTTCATCACCTTCACCCGTCTTTTCTTCCGTGCAGGTTCCAACCTGGACCCCGCCGAGGCAAACGAAGTGGCATGGAATACGGCAAAGAACATGGTGAACCAGATGGGCACCGCATGGAAACTGGAAACCATCCCCACCATCGCCTGGGAGCACATCAACATCATCTTGGTGTTCATCGCCGGCATGCTTATCCATTGGATTCCCAAGCGGGTAAAAAGCCGTTACCGCATCATGTTTGCAAGCCAGCCTATTCCCCTGATGGTGCTCTCCACGGCGGCGATTATCTTTATAATCTACCAGTTCATGAGCGC
>JABUUR010000226.1 GCA_021443065.1 Fibrobacter sp. | reverse complement strand
ATGCGCTTGTAGGCTTCGGCCACTTCGGGGTAGCCTTCGCGGTCGGCCTGGCGGCTCATTGCAAGGTACATGCCCACTTCGCAGCATTCACCGTTGAAGTTTTCGCGAAGTCCCTGAACGACTTCTGCGTCGAGGCCCTGGGCAATGCCCACCTTGTGTTCGTCGGCGAAAACAGTCTTTACGAGCTTTGCACCGTTGGATGCAGCGGCGGCTACAGATTCACCTTCGCAGACGAATGCGGACTTCTTTGCCTTGCAGAGGGGGCATTCTTCCGGAGCTTCTTCGCCCATGTGGATGTAACCGCAAACTTTGCACTTCCAGACCTTCATATTCTTCTCCTTTGGCATCTCGCCAAGGTTGTGCGCTGGCCTATGGTAAAACCATGCGCGGGTTGATTTTGGGCTATGGCAAGCAATCCGCTCACCCGGTATTCGCCCTATTATTTGTAATAATTACAAATATATACTAGTTACAACAAAATGTCAATAGGGGAAAAAAATAAATCCACGGATTTCAGGATTTCCTGGATTCCTGTTTTTTCGCCTGTTCTTCTTCGGGGGTAGGCTTTGTATCCTGGAGCAGATGGTCGGCCCACTCGTCCCAGAAGCGGCAGCGTTCGCCGTCCAGTTTCATCTTGGCAAATTTCACAGGCTCCGTTTCTACAGCAAGCGTCACCACAGATTCCTTGTAGGCCTGGGGCAGGCCCACCACGTGGGCCATGCGCTGCTTGAGTTCAGCGGTGGTGGCATCCAGGATGTCCACCTCGAAACGACGCTGGATGTAACGGCGTGTAATAAAGCCCATGGACATAAAGTAGTCGCCCTGGTTTCCTTCGGCAAGGTAATTGCGATTGCGCAGTTCCTTGAGAGAAAGCACAGCCTCCTCGTAAGGGGGTAGCCGCGGGGCCTCGCCCTGCTTGCGGAACTTCTTGTGCAAAAGCCATCCAAGCAGCACAAGCACGGCGGCTCCCAAGACGCACAACGCAATAATCACCCACTGAGGCATACGGGGGTCCGCCATAGGTTCTTCGACTTCAAGAATATCGGTCTCCTCGCCGGTAGTGCGGTTCGCCACCTTAAGCGCCACAGGATCCGTATTTGTCCTTACCGTGTCCTTGCCCACCACGGCCACCACCTGCTGGGGAGCAATCATAAAGTCACCGCTTACGAAGGTGTTGAGCGTGGCAAGCCACGTGAACTTGGCCGTCCCCTTGGGCATGCCCTCGGTGATGCGCTCGTTCTTCATTTCCTTCACTTCAAAGTTTCCAAGATTCCCCACAAAACTGGGCAAGTCCACCACGGCGTTTTCGGGTGCGGTCACGGCGATTTCGTAGTTGAACATGTCGCCGATAAAAACCTGGGCGTTTTCCACGTTGGCCTTGACACTTACGTCAAAGGCGAACGAAGGCAAGGCGCACAGGGTGGCCAAAACACACAGACGAGAGACAAGATGATTTTTCATACTGCAAGAATATACTAAAAAGAAATTTTAAAAACACCCGGCACCGGCTATTTTCCCAACAGCCTCTTGCGGCGAACGGCGGCAGTGGGATGTTCCCGATACATCAAGGCAAAAAACGGCGTATAGGGGATTTCGCATTCCACCAGGTTGCGCAGGGCATTTTTCGCAATGTTCTTTTCCACATGTTCAAAGGCATAGCGGTCCGCCTCCAGTTCCTGCCCCCAGCAATAGGTATGGAAAACAATGCGGCCGGGAATCGCCGCCAAATGGAGCCACAAAATGGCAATCCAGAAAGGCATTCCATAGCGGCCCACCACCAGGGCAATTATGCCCAACGACAAAAAAAGCATAACGACCTTCACCATGTTGCGGAGCAGTCCATGGTGCAGCTTCTTGTGGGCTTCTTCGTGGGCGGCGGCGAACTTTCCGCTTTCGGGGTCCTTGCGATGTTCCGGCAGAGGCACAAAGTCATTCAGCAACGGAACGATCCGAAGTATCGCAAAGACGCCGCCTCTCACCTGGGTAGAGCGCCGTTCGCGAACCTCAAGAACGCTCTTGAGGACCACTTCCATAATCAACAAGGTGATGAGCCAAATCATTGCACGGCCCTTACTGCGGTTCTGGCTTGACAGCCTTGGCAATGGCAATGAGCCTGCGGAACTTTTCTTCGACCCGGGACTTTTCCCATTCCGTAAAGCCCTTGTCCAGGGGATGGGCGTCGTCGTAGTCGTCGAAGATCTCGCGACCGCGGTCCTGGTCCTTGTCCAGACCATGGGACACACGCTCGAACCAATCCTTTTCCACCTGTCGGTAGCGCTTGACCAGTTCCTCAAAGGAATCCGGAAGCGAAACAATGCGCACAATGTCCTTGTTGGCATCCGTGGTAATCATGCGACGCAGTTCTTTTACGGGCTGGTTCTGCAAGGAACAGTCCCCGTCCACCAGGGTGATGATGGCATCCAGCACGCGGCGTTCCATGTATTCGGCGTAGGTGTGAATGGCCTGCTGGCGGACTCGTTCCCGAAGGAAGTTTTCACCGAGACCGTCGATATGTTCCTTGGTGTACACATCCCGTACGACACTGACCTGCAGACGGCAGTAGGCATCGTAAACCGCACGCACCGTTTCGGCGTTGAATATGTTGCCGAAGGTTGCAGGGACCACGCCCTTTCCGCGGATGGAATACTTGTAGGCGTTGCGGTCCAGGGCGTAGGCGTTGCGCTCGTAATTCCAGCCCGGGACAATTTCGTTCAACTTCGCAGGGACACCCACAAGTTGCGGATCGCCGGGGCGAATGAGGGAGAAGGGGAACTTGACCCTCTGGGGCAATGTGGTAACGCCAGAGGCAATCAACGTGAAGGGAGACTCGCAGTAATTGGCCGGGAACTTGATATTCACCCCGAGGCCAAAGAACATCCCCTGGCCCGGCATCACCTCCTGGTCCGGCATGCGGCCGGTATGGTTGCTCCCCACATTGGCACCATACCCCAGGTTTCCGCAACCCTCGGGCCACAGGGCGGCAATCAACAGGGAATGGTGATGCATCTGCGTCAGGGGCCCCATGAAGGAACTGTTCACCTCGCCCTCCTCGATGTGGCAGCAGGGGGCGATAATCGAAGACTTGACGATGGCCTTGCAGGATACCTTGGTCCGGCTCATGATGAGGGAGCCTTGGACCTCTGCACCGGTATGGATGGTCACACCCATCTGCACATCGGAATTTTCAAGAATCACGGAATCGTAGATGTGGCTGGATTCTTCAAGGGAACTGAGGATCACGGAGTTACGAATTTTAGACGCGCCTTCGACACGGGCATGGGCTCCAATCCAACTGTTGCGGACAATGTTGGTGTTGGAAACCACCGCACCCTTGCCCACCACGCCAAAGGGCAGTGCGGTATCTTCACGATAGACTTGCAACTGGTCGGCAAAGGACTTGGCCACCTCGGCATCGGGCTTGTGGAACAACTGTGTTTCTACCAGGTCCATGGTGATTTCGGGGAAAACCAACAGGCTACGGCCGCCCATCTCGTTACCCACGGCCATGGAGGTGCCGATCATGTAGTTGATCTTGCCGCTGCTCACCAGGGAACCCACATTCTGCACCACGGCCCCCACGCGGATCAACTCGTTGGACAGCATGGCCACGCGGTAGATCAAGGCGTTCTCGATAATGCAATTGTGGACGAAACTGTCGTAGATGCCCGTGGGGTAGGAAATATCCCCCGGCAAAAGCAATGTGCCGAAGAATCGCGGAAGGTAGACTTTGCCAGCGAAAGTAGAGCCGTGAATACGGGAAGGATCGAAGTCCGGGTCCACCATCACCTTGGACCACGACTCGGAACGGTTCCCGTTTTTGACCAGCACCTGAATTTCGGCCTCGGTCAATGCACGACATTTTGCGGTGGATGCCTTGATGCCCTTGAAATTTTCGACGGCGGAGGCAAAAACACTGTTCTTAAGGACTTTTTTCAATTTCAACAATCGCTGCATACTGTAAAAATAGACTAAATTCTACCCACCGATGAAAGAACTGCTTTTTAATTTGATTGGAAAATACAAGTATGATATTTCTATCTACACAGGGGAAATATTTGAACGTCGTTGCCAAGAGGAAATCATCCGTAGCGATGAGGACCAGAGTTCCTTCGTTTACATCGAGTTTGACTTTGAAAACGTAAAAAAACAACTGGACACCCCCGAGGACAACTTTACCTTCTGGGAAATGTTCCTGGCCTCCCTCCACAAGAGCAACCGCGCAAGCGACATCATCGGACTGCTGGAAAACGATTCCGGCATAGGCATGCTTTTGCTGGATTCCAAGATCGAAGGCTGGAACCGGGTCAAGGGTCGCATCGAGCAGATGTCCGAAAGCCGTGGATTCACGCAGGCCAAGAAAGTGCTGGACAACGCGGTACGGCCCATCGTATACCCCGCCTGCATACAGGACAACGCAGGCCCAGTCCAGAATGAAAACGCCACCCCATAAATGTAGCGTACAGCCTCTGTTATGGTCAAGAAAGTCTTAGTCATCGGGTCTGTGTACCCCCGTTTTCATGAAGACGCCGAAGTCCCATGGCTCCGTGCATCCGTCGCCCACCTCAAGGCCGCAGGCATAGACGTCCAAGTCCTTGCCCCCGCCTACAAGGGGCTAAAGAGCCACGAAATCGACGGCGTGAAGGTGAACCGATTCAGGTACGCCCCCAGGGACTGGGAAATGCTGACCCACGAGGAAGGCGCCCCCAGCAAGATGGCTTCGAAGCCCTGGCTGCAACTGCTGGCCATCCCCTATGTCATCAGCGGATTTTTCCGCTGCCTTAGGCTGTGTCGCCAGTGGAAGCCCGACGTGATCCACGCCCACTGGCCTTTCCCACACGCGTTCATTGCACTGGGCGCCGCCAAGGTCTTTCGCATTCCCCTGGTGCTGAATTTCCATGGGGCGGAACTGCTCCTGATCCGCAAAAAGAAATGGGTGAAACCGTTCCTGAAGTTCGCCATCGGGCAGGCGCAGGCCGTCTTTGCGAACTCCAGTTTTACCGCCTCTAAAATAAAGGCGCTGCGCAATGTGGATGTAGAATGGAGTCCCTACGGCACCACGCTTTCTTCTGGTGCAACCACTGCGACCGCCGCTGAAGAAGACTGCGAAACACACCCAGTCAACGGCAAATTCAAGATTCTGTTCGTGGGGCGGCATATCGAGCGCAAGGGCATTCGCTACCTGATTGAAGCCTCCAGGTACCTGAGCGCCGACCAGTTCGAAATCCGGATCGTGGGCGTGGGCGACCTCACCGACGAACTGAAACGAGAGGCTCACGAGATGGCCACATCCGACGAGGCAATCACCGGAAACGAGTACGGCGGCCCCTGCGAAATCGTCTTTACGGGCAAGCTTTCGCCGGAGGCCCTAGAGGCCGAATACAGAAACGCAAACGTCTTTACGCTGCCCGCCATCGTAGACAGCAAGGGCGATACCGAGGGCCTGGGCGTTGTCCTTATCGAGGCCATGGAACTGAACCTGCCCGTTGTGGCAAGTAACGTGGGCGGCATTCCCGACGTAGTTGTAGACAAAGTAAGCGGACTTCTGGTTCCGGAGAAAAATCCCGTGGCGTTGGCGGATGCCTTTAAGCGTCTGGCAGCCGACCCCGAACTGGTCCGCAGTCTTCTGGCAGGCTCCCGCAAGCGCATTGCGGAATGTTTCTGCTGGGACGGAATCATCCAGAGGCAGATTGCGGTTTA
>JABUUR010000329.1 GCA_021443065.1 Fibrobacter sp. | reverse complement strand
TGTCATCCCGGGCTTGACCCGGGACCTCCCATCCGCATCATCGCAAAAAAAAATCCCCGGTCCTAGAACCAGGGATTAATCGAAATTTTTCAGAAAGACTTACTTGCCCTTGTCCACTTCTTCGACGTGGTGGTTTTCGTCCTTGCTGGCCTTGTGAACCTCGATCATGTTGCTGATGTAGTGCATAAAGCTCAGTACGCCCACAGAAAGGAACCCGATGGAGTAGAGGGCGAGGAAGGGCCCGATAATGAACTTCTGGGCGCCGATGTATTCGAGCATACCGAAAATGCAGTACACGCCGACAGCCAGTTCAAGGATTGCCTGCCAGGGGAACTTTTGCTTGTAGTGGCTGGTGGCTTTCTTCTTTTGACCCACGCCGCTCTTGGGCGTGCGGACAAATCCGCTCTTGCGACCGGTAACGGCTGCAAAGACAGCCTTGGAGTTACTTACCGCAATGCCTACGCCCAGGGCCATCAAGATAGGCATGCTGAGGAGGCGGACCTTCCAACCGGTATAGCCGGAGCAACGCTGTGCCACAAAATAAAGGACGGAAGGTGCGATTGCCGCGGCAAAGATGAAACTAAAGCCGATGGTATAGACCCATGTGGGCAAGTGTGCCACGGGTTCAAAGAACGCCAACAGGGGCCATGCGCAAAGGGCCGTAAAAAGCATACAGGGGTGAATGGAGTAGTGTGTCGTGTGCAAGAACGCGCCCACCTTCACGCGGAAAGGCACGTTGGCCTTGAGCACCCGGGGCAAGATCTTGATTGCGGTCTGGATGGAACCCTTGGCCCAACGGAACTGCTGGGCCTTGAAGGCGTTGATGTCGTTGGGAAGTTCTGCAGGAACAATCACGTCGAACACGAACTTCATCTTCCAGCCGGCAAGTTGGGAACGGTAGGAAAGGTCCATGTCTTCGGTAAGGGTGTCGCCCTCCCAGCCGCCACCGCCGTAGATGGCCTGCTTGCGCCAAACGCCCGCAGTACCGTTGAAGTTCATAAAGAGTTTGCCCCAGCTGCGTGCGGACTGTTCCACCACGAAGTGTCCGTCGATACCGATGGACTGGGCTAGAGTCAAACCGGATTCCGTGCGGTTCAAGTGGCCCCAGCGGCCCTGGACCAGGCCAATCTGGTCGTCCATGACCAGGTAGGGAATGGTCTTCAGCAAAAAGTCCTTTTCCGGGACGAAGTCCGCGTCGAAGATGGCGAGAAAATCGCCCTTTGCAACGGCCATGGCCTCTTTCAGTGCTCCCGCCTTGAACTCTTGACGGTTGGTGCGGTGGATCAGTTTGATGTCGTAGCCCTTGGCTGCCAGTTCCTCCACCTTTTTCTTGGCGACTTCGTAGCATTCGTCGGTTGAATCGTCCAGGACCTGGATTTCGTGCTTGTCCTTGGGGTAGTCGATGGCGCACACCGCTTCCAGAAGTCGTTCGACACAGTTGGCTTCGTTGAATATGGGCAGCTGGGTGGTAACTTGGGGCAGGTCCTCCATGCTGTGTTCGCGGTAGTACTGTAGAATCTTCTTGCGGTCGGCAAGTCGAGTTGTGCGGCTGTTCTTGAGGAACAGGTAAATGCTGTAGTAGCAGCTGAAACCGTAAATTACAAGACCGACGCCCGCGATAACGTAAATCACGAACATGATATCCAGCAAGATTGTACTGATCGCCATAAAAACCGTATAACCTAAATTAGACTTTTTGCTTTACACAAAGCATGGCGCCAAATATAGAAAGCATTATCAAAGTTTGCTACATTATAACTGAATTTTTACCTAAAATCTGTAAATATGCCTGAACTTTTTCCAGATAATCCTATTGCCCGTTGGATTGCCACCAACGAAAAAACGGCGAATTTTGACGAAAAACTGCAATTTTTGCTGGCTTTCGCCTGTTCTGACTGGATTAGGCGGGGGTCGGGTGTTATTTTACCTTCGGAGGCGGCACTTGCCAAGGTGGTTGCCGCGGGGCTTGAAAGGTTCCCCCTGGGGGACTGGCTGGACTCCCCTCGGGAAAACGCAAAGAAAATAGCCGATTTTTGTGAAAAAATAAAGATTCTCTCCCTTCCGGATTGTCTCAAGCAGGAGTTTCCCCATGTTCTGGACCTGCGTGGGGTGGTCTGCCCTAAAAATGCCGCCCGAAGCCGCCTTGTCATGGCGGGTTTGCCGGAGGGTTTTCGTCTGGATATACTGCTGGACGAGGGGGCCCCCATCGAAAATGTGCCCCAGGCATTGGTTGCCGACGGGCATTTTATTGAAAATCGTCACAAAAAAGCCGATTTTTGGGTTTTGACGGTGGTCAAATGTAAATAAAGTGTGTAGATTAGAAGCTAGTGGAAAATCGCATTCTTGTTATAGGTGACGAACTCCTGGGCGAGCAGGGCGAGGCGGCAAACCGCTTTGCCGAGTTGCTTCTGTGTCGCGAGGCGAACCGCCCTATCCAGTTTTTCATCAACGCCCCTGCAGTCCAGTCCGTTTCACAACTTGTGGACCGGGCTTCTTCCGATATCATCGGCAAAAAGGCCGGCCGCATGATTTTCGGGCTGGGTCTCAGGGAACTTAAACGGGGTGGGGCCGACTATGTCAAGGTCTTTGAACAGTACAGCGTCCTTGCCGGCGAAATCCTCAGCAAGACCCTGTCATCTTTACATTTTTTGACCATCCCCGCGGACATGTTGCCTATGGCACCGTCCCAGGTGGTGGCGTTGAATGAATTGATTATGGGGCTTCAGGTTAAGACCCCGGAAAGGGTGAAAATTCTAGATTTTGCAGCCCATGTAGAAATTTTCAAGGAAAAGCAACTGGAAAGGGGCAAGTTTGGCCGCAGCCTTTACACTGACGAGGGCAAGTCCACCTCCTTGTGCAACACCCTGCTGGCCGTGTTCCTGTACGAAGAGATTTTAAAAGAGTTAAAATGAAGATAAGGAGTCATCATGAGTTTAACAGACGATCATTTTGCAAGAAAAATTGCCGCCCAAAGCCGCGCCTGGGACCAGACCAGCGACGCCCCCAAAAAGGAACGGGGCTCCCGGGAACCTGCAGAACCCAAGATGGGGGTCTGTGAAAAGTGCGGCAAGGAAACCCTGGTAAAAGTCTACCGTTTCAAGGAAACCACGGTTTCCAACGGGGCGGCAAGTTTTGGCACCATAGGCAAGAAACTGTGCGATGATTGCGCCCCCAAGTCCAAGAAAACCGTGGACGTCCCCCAGATGAGCGACAAACAGCTCAAAAGCCTGATGAGGGCCGCCAAGAAGGGGCTGCGCTAGCCGTTAGCTTGTTGTGAATCTCGCAAAACTATTTTAAGTCCCCCCCTTAACGAAAGGAGGGGATTTTTTTAAATTTGGCCCGTTCTTTTATAAGAATGGAGTAGTCCAAATGTCTGACATACATGCCAAGGATTCTTTAAAGAAATTCTTTGCCGATGCAAAAGCAACCATGACCCCGGAACTGTTGAAGTCCCTCAGGCGGGGTTACACCAAGCAAAACCTCGTAAGCGACCTGATGTCCGGCGTGATTGTTGGCATCTTGGCCCTGCCCTTGGCCATCGCCTTTGCCATCGCCTCGGGCGTAGGCCCGGAACAGGGCTTGTACACCGCCATTATCGCGGGTTTCACCATTAGCCTTTTGGGCGGTTCCCGTTTCCAGATCGGCGGCCCCACGGGTGCCTTCATCGTCATCGTCTATGGCATTGTCAGCCAGTACGGCTACGACGGGCTTGCTTCTGCCACGTTGCTTGCCGGTATCATGCTTGTGATATTTGGACTTGCAAAGTTCGGAGCCATCATCAAGTTCATTCCTTACCCCGTCACCGTGGGCTTTACCGCAGGTATCGCCGTAATCATCGCCTTGGGTCAGGTTCCCAATTTCTTTGGGCTTACCTTCCTTGCCAAGGACCCTGCCGATGCCATCGGCAAGATCAAGCTTTACGCATCTTCCCTGGACACCGTCAACATCTACTCCGTCATCATTGGCGCCATCGCCTTGGCGGTCTGCATTCTTTGGCCTAAAATTACAAACAAGGTTCCTGGCTCCCTTATTGCCATCATCGTCGCCACTGTTATAGTCAAGGTCCTGGGCTGGGACGATCCCGTCAACGGCCACGGCGTAATGACCATCGGCATGAAAAACCATATTCCCTCCGGTTTCCCAACGCCTCACCTGCCCAATATAAGTCTCGACATGATGCAGAAGGTGTTCCAGCCCGCATTGACCATTGCAATTCTTGGGGCCATCGAGTCCCTGCTGTCGGCGGTGGTGGCCGACGGCATGACTTCTACCAAGCACCGCTCCAATACGGAACTTTTCGGACAGGGCGTTGCAAATATCCTGAGCCCCATGTTCGGCGGCATTCCCGCCACGGGAGCCATCGCCCGTACTGCGACCAACATCCGTAACGGTGCCTTTTCCCCGATTTCGGGCCTTGTCCATGCCGTAGTCCTTTTGCTCATTATGCTTGTCCTCGGTAAGTACGCCGAAATGATTCCCATGGCGGCCCTTGCCGCGGTGCTTTTCCAGGTTGCCTTCAACATGTGCGGCTACCGGGCCGTAATCAAGATGTTCAAACTCCCCAAGAGCGACGTGGCGGTGATGCTTGTTGCTTTCTTCCTCACCGTTATCATCGACCTGACCGTGGCAATTGAGGTGGGCGTGCTGCTTGCCGCGGTACTATTCATCAAGCGTATGTCCGACGTGGCCGAGGTGGAGGCTGTCTCCAATGCCATCAAGGCCGACGACGAAGAGGCTGCCCACAACGAACTTGCCCGTCAGGTTCCCAAGGGCGTGGTTGTCTACGAACTTGCGGGTTCGCTGTTCTTTGGTGCCGTGGACAAGTTCAAGGAAACTTTGAACCGCATTTCAGTCAAGCCCAAGATTCTCATTTTGCGTATGCGTAGTGTTTCCAGCATCGATGCCGCCGGTATCAATATGATCGAGGATTTGATGAACCACTGCAAGGCCGACGGTACCAGGCTTCTGCTTTCGGGAGTACACGCTCAGCCGGTGGTGGCCTTGACCCGCGCCGGTGTGCTGAAACAGCTTGGCGAAGAAAACGCCCTGGGTAACATAGACGCGGCGTTGAACCGCGCCCGCCAAATCCTGGGCCTTCCGCTGGTGGAAGTTTCTGCGGAACAGGCTGTAACGGTTTCCTGGGAAAAGGGCCTGGAAAAGCCCTGGATGCCCGGAGAATCCAACGCCGCCGTTGCCGAAACTATGCCGGAAGTTATTTCGGAAAAAGTATCCGAAGAACCCGTCTGGAAAATCGAAGAAAAGTAACCTTCTTCCGGGTTTTTCACCTGGATTTCCGTTCTTCCTCAAAAAGATTCCGGGTCAAGCCCGGGACAGGTCTTTTTTCGAGGGGTCCAGGGGAGCATCTCCCCTGCATCATTAAATCGTTGTGTGATTCTCAACACTCATCCTTTGTTTGTGAACATTTTTTAACATCCGTTGTAAAGATTAGTTTATATTTTCTCTACGCGAGGATAACAAAAGAATGAAAGATCGAATTATAAGCGATAGATTTTTTACCAACTTTTTTATAACGTTCACCGGTGTAATTCTGTTCTTTCTGCATGTCTATTAAAGGGCGCGATTAAAAATGCAATCAAAGGTTATCTAAAAAATTTTGCTCCTTAAAACGGTCCCCAAACGCGGGGGCCGCTTTTTTGTTTGGCGGTTTCTAGCCGCTAGTGCATAATTAGCATTTTAACTTGGTCAAAATATACTC
>JABUUR010000166.1 GCA_021443065.1 Fibrobacter sp. | reverse complement strand
TCCGTGATTATCGCACCCCTGGTGCCCTGGACCGTAGCAAGCCTTGTCCCGCTGGGTGCGATATGCGCACCCACCACAAGCATCTTGTTCGCCTGTTTCTTGTACCTGCTTCCGCTATTTTCGAGACGTTATTATAAAGTCCAGTAGACCATCGCAGCCCTCGTTCACGTCTTTCCATGTGGCGTCGAAATTCCCGGTGTACCAGGGGTCCGCCACATCGCCGGGGCGGCTCGTCCAATCCATTATCAAGCTGATTTTTTTACGCCCTTCGGAACGTGAGCCTTGCGCGGTTTCGAACCTGTAACAATCCGCATCTATGTTCCAGCGCAAGTTTCGCAAATTATTTCTGTCCATCAGCACGATGTAATCGTAATAGTCGTAATCACTCTGGTTCATTTGGCGGGCGGTATGCCCATCGCAACTGATGCCGCGGGCATTCAGCAGGCGGCGTGCCGGTGGGTAAACAGGATTGCCGATTTCTTCGGTAGAGGTGGCGGCGGATGCAATTTCAAAATCCGATGCGGCAAGGCCTGCACGGCATAAAGCGCTAGAAGAATCTGCAGCCATGTCGGCAACTTTTTTCTTCATCACAAATTCCGCCATGGGGCTGCGGCAAATGTTTCCATGACACACGAATAGAATTCTAATCATTGTTTTTCCCACTCACGCCTTACGTTTTTGGGGGCACCGGTAAAACCTTTTGGAAAAAGATACATTGTGAGCCCGGAACTTAAAGTGAAGCGACCTCTTTAACAACCTCTTTTAGTAATCTCTTCGTCAGCCTCTTATTTCTTGAGAGATTCGAAGGCGTGGCGTATAAACATGAGGGGGCTGTAGATAACCATTCTGGGGCCGGAGTACCTCATGACCTTACGAATCTTATCACGCATCTCGGGCTTGTAGCAGTGGGTTTTACACTTGGAACAAAAGGTTTTCGTGGCCATGTGAGGGCAGCGCTCCGCCCTTGCGATGGCGTAAGCCTTGAGTTCTTCGCATTCGTCGCAAAAGGTTCCCTTGGGTGGTTTATGGTTGCCTTTGCAGTAAATCTCGATCATGAAACTGACGGTGCGTTTTTCCTTTTCTCTTTTTGCCTCGATCTGCTTTTCGTCCATCGTTTATCCTAGTATAAAATTCGTGGAATAATTTAGAATATTTTGACGCAGAGGGCGGCGTGCCCCCTGGACCCCCTCGAAAAGATTTCACGGTGTTCGACTTTTTGAAAGCGCGGGCTGTGGGCGTTTTATAGTACTGGAGGTCCCGGCTCAAGGCCGGGATGACAGCTTGAAAGGGGGCCGGGATGACAGTGAAATCAAGCCCGGGTCAACGCTATTTCGTTACGGTGACGCTTCGGATTTCGCGGTAGGTGCCGGTAGAGACCTTCACAATGTAGGTGCCTTGGGGTAGGCCTGCGTCATTCAGGTCGAGGTATTCCACGTGCTCCCCCGCGGGCTTGATTCCTGCGATGTTCTGGTACAGCAGGGCGCCGTATGCCGAGAACAGGCTTATTTTCACATTGTCTTTCTGCCTGATGGCGTATCTTATTTCCAGTACGCCCCCTCGGTTCTTGAGCGCCAGGTACCTTGCAGGCCCTTGGTTCTTAAAATGCGCCGCAGAATTGTTGCCTGTCGTATCTGCAGGTTCAGCATCGTTGACGATCTTCACGGTGAAATTATAAATGACAATCTTACTGCCGGTATCAAACCCCTGGGTAAACTTGTAGGTTTCACCGGCGGCGACCCTGTTGGGGTAATGGCCCACACGGACCTTGCCCGCAGTCAAGTCCCATTCCGCAAACACGTAAGCATTCTCGCCCCAGTTCACTTCCTTGCCGCTCTTGTCGAACCAATGGCCCATGCCGTTTGCAGAAGACGTATCCACAACAGACCCGTCGGGGTTCACCGCAAAGATCTTCGCCCCTGCAACGTCTTTCATGTCTACATTCACAATTGTCGCCTCGTAACTTTCGCTGATCTGCACCGTCGCAGAAATATCCATCTTTACCGTATCCGTCGCTGCCGACATAATACTGCTGGAACTGCTCCCGGGAGCAACGCTTGAACTCGAAGAAACTGGAGATACACTCGAACTTGAAGATACCGGAGTAACGGGTTCCCCGATTTCGGGCCACTTGTAATTCAGCACGAAGTCGTTATAGTACTTTGTATTGGCGTCGCCGACACCGCTCAAGCCTTCGCCAAGCTTGATCTTGTAATTGTAATGGTAGGTGCGAATGTCCTCGTTTCCGGTAAACTGGTAATCCGTATTCACCACGACCGCAAACACCATCTGGGTGCCGTTTGTAGAAGAGGGAGCCTTGTCAAGCCGCAGGGTGACCTCGCCTTCGCCGGTAATGGGCTCGCTGTACACCGGCGTACCGTCGGTTGCACGGTAGCATAGCAGGTAATTCATGTTGGCGTTGTTGGACTTGTCGCCCACATTGTAAAAACTCACCTTCACCTGTTTGGCGCCGCTTTGAACCTTCAGGGGAATCACGTTGGAACCGGACCAGCCCGGAGTTGTCGCTTCGTCGGGAACGAAAAACTCGCCGCTTGCAGTCATGGTCTGGTAAGGTGTCATTTTCCAGGTATTGCGGTACTGGTTGTTGTCCCAATAGTACTGTTCCTCGTAACTTGTGCCGCCAAAATTGTTGTTCAGCAGATTCTTGATTTCGCCGGACCACTGTTTCATATCGAGCATGGCCATTCTTGCGCGGAACTCGGTAATGAGTCTGCGTGTTCCCTGGGGCCCCAGGCCCTTTTCCAAGGCGTATGTTTCCAGGATATAGGTGGTGTTGCCGTAGGCGTTCCCGTAAATCCAACGCACAGAACCCGTGCCGAGCCAAGTGCCCATGAAGGTGGGGAAAATGTTGCTGTACTGGGAACCGCCCAAAAGATAGCGCTGGTTCTTGCCGGTAACCCCCTGGGCTCCGGGGCCGCCGAAGGTGCCGTCTACAAGCCAGCCGGAATAACATTCAATGGGCATAAAGGGGGCGATGACCGTAGCCGCATTCAAGAACCCCATGCCGCTGTAGACGCCTTCGCGATGGGAGAACAGGTCCTGCTGGATCCAGGTGTTGCCCGCCTCCTGAAACCAGTGGGCCTGCTTTGCACCCGGGTAGCCGTTGGTCATGGAGTGAATGCCCTCATGGATCATGGCGTCCATCTGGCTTACACGATCGCGATAGGGGCAACTGGTGTTAAAACTGTAAAGGGGGTAGAAGGATGCCACCACCGCCGTGTACCCCGCCACCCATGACTGGAAACCGCCCACGTATTCGCCTATGTCGCTGTTGTAGTCGGCCTCCCCCGCGCAAGTACCCGAACCCAGGTAGTAAATGGCGCTGTACTTGCCTGCCTGCGCCTGGCCATCGGGAGCCCATCCCAAGGTGTCGTAAAGGTACGAAAAATCGGTATCGTACTTTTTCAAGATGCTGTCAACGGTCACATCCGTAATGCGGGAATCCCGCTTGTCGCCCCAGTAGAAAGCCCACCACTTGCCGGCCTTTTTCCCGGTAACCCCGGAACAGTCGTTGTTGAACTGGGTGGGCGGCTTGATTTCGCCCAGGTTGGATTTCGTATCGTAATCCAGGTCCGAGCGGTACGCGGGCCAGGTATAGGCATCGCCATTGGCGGCGAACGATGCAGCGCTTGCCAACAATGCAGCGCCCAAAGGCAATTTTTTCATAATCCTTTTCCCATTTTTAAAGTTGCATATGCAACTTACACCTTGGCCAAAACTATTTCTTTTGCTCAGCGGTTACAATGTTTTGAATTTTTCAAGATTGTAAAAGTGTGTTTGAATTGTGTTAGGATCGCGGGCTATGTTCTCAATTCTGACTTCGTCAATGATTCCGTTCCAAGTCTCCGTGCTGATTTCGTTTCCGCCAATGCGAAGGGGTACGGCCCTGTCCAATGAATTTGGGATAAAGTAACTAGATTCGCCTACCTGCTTACCGTCTACGTACATGGAAACCAGATGGTCCTTGGAAACCAAGGTCAATTGGCACCACTCCCCTATGGGTACCGCGGAGGAATCTCCAAAGGCAATGGCCTCGGGAACCGCAGGCTGACTTTTCATTACCGTGAACATTCCGCCGTTGCTTTCAAAATGCCACTGGAACCTTGATGTAGAATCGCTCCAGTATGCCCGCTGCGAAACGAGAATCTGGTGTTGTCCATTGGGGCCGTTCCACTTCGTCCAAAGGGAAATGGTAAAGTCACCTCCGGTGGGGTCCAAGGTGCCAAGGTCAATGAACTGCCCCGGCTTCAGAGCAACAGCCTTGCCAGAAATTCCTTCAACGTAATCTACGTCTTGCGCAAGGGTGGAATCGTTTTCGTACACAGCCTCAAGGCCATCCATTTGCAGGTGTACTTGAATCAACGGGGGCAATACCACGTTACGGCTTGAATCCGCCGTAGATACCTTATAGACGGCCACCGCCAAACTATCTTGTACAAGTTGCAACAAAACGTGGTTGCCTGCAGGGGCGACACCAAATTCGAAGGAGCCGTCTTCGGCAATTTTTGCACTCAGGGGTGTTCCCTTGATCCGCATGTAGCCCGAGGTAACACCCTGAATGTTTCCCGTTACCGACTTGCGCGGGCTCACCTGCAAATCGAAACTTTTCGAACCCTCGACTTTCTCGATGGTGCCGAAATTTTCCAAGGCGCAAAGGGAATCGTATTCTGCGTAAAGCATTACCGTATCGGCAGTAACATCGCGATCAAAAGTCAGTCGGTAATTTCCGGATTCGTCCGTGACCGTAGATACGGAATCCTCTACGGCAATGGAATTGTCTATGTACGCCACCACACGGGCGCGGGACACAGGATTCCCTGCCACATCCAGAATTTTTCCGGCAATGGAGTGGTCGATATCCGTAATGCCCCCTGCAGTCTCCTTTTCGTTACCGCAGGCACAAAGCAGGCCGGCTACAGACAAAGTAAGAAAATAAATCCAGATTGGATAACACTTTTTCATTTTTCGTCCTTCTGGATTCTTGTACTCATGGGGAATGTCATGAACATCATTTCGTAGACGCGTTCCACATCCATGTCGTTGGATATTTTCGCCATGATTTTCTTGCGGGCCTCTTTCATCACCTGTACAACATAATGGAAAGATTTTTCGCTCATGGCCAGGGTGGTAAACGCAGCGTATTGCTCGTCACGAGGGATGCACTCCACCGCCCGCAAGGCATGCTGTATGTAATCCCGCCGGATTCCCTTAAGGGCAATGGGCGATACGTCGCTGGCGTCGATCATCAAGGAAGTCTGTTCGTACCTGCCCTCCGACTTTCGGATAAGTCCCAATTCCAGCAGGTTTTTCACACCGTCTTTGGCCTCGGCCGCGGTAATGGCGGGCACCACCATCTTGGCCAGCGCCTTGTAGTCGTCATTCCATTTCGAAGTTACCACAAGTTCACGGATAATGGGATGGTACCACCTTGAAAAATAAGTCTGCTCCCGGTTTGTCAGATGGGTAAATTCCGCCTGTCTCTTGACTTGGCAAATCTGCTCCCAGGCGGCATCGCGCTTCTCGATTTTCTCGGACTGGTTGAATTCCACCAGGGACAAGAAAAACGCCTGCTGCAATACCCCCATCCCCATGGCTGCGGCAATTTTCTCCGCCGACTTTTGCGTCAGTTTGAAACGCCCGCGAATCACGTTCAGGCAATAAGACGACGTCTTGAAGCCTGCCTTCGCCGCAAAAAAGCGATGCGAAAAGGCGGTGCTCAAGTTCTTCTGTTCGTCAAAATAATCCTGCAAGAACTTATGATAGTCATCGTAGTCAAAAAGATGTTCTA
>JABUUR010000257.1 GCA_021443065.1 Fibrobacter sp. | reverse complement strand
AACTTCTTTAAGCTCGCCGCAGGCTTCGGATTTTGCATTTGTCGTCTATTTTGCCACAGGGTTTTACTGGTGCACTCTAAAATGGGATGTCTTTAGGAACCCTTTAGTGATTGTTACAGCTTGTCGGGCGACATAAACCTGGGGATTCTCCAGGAGTTGCCTTGACAGCCTGAAAGAATCCTTTTCGGTGATGATAACATTCGTGCGGGGGTGTTTTCGCAGGATATTCTCCAGCTTGAGGGAAAAATTCTTGTCGTGGTCCGGGTAGATGAATTTTTCTTGAAGGGGGTATTCCTCTTTTTCCAAATCCTTAAAGAAACGCTCCGGGTCTCCGATGCCGCATACTGCGATACTTTGTTCGAACTGGGGGTGGCAGCCGTCGGCGTTGGCAATGCTTCCTATTCTAAAGATTGCATCGGGCGTGGGTCCGAAGCATTTGACAGGTACGGTCCGTGGTTCGTCCTTGAGATGGTCCTGCCTTAGGCTGCGGAACCTGCCCGCGGGAATCAGCTGGCGGATTTCCGTAGGCGCCTTCTCCCAGTCCAGCCTGAAGATTAAGTCTGGCCGAAGGCGGCTGTCCTCGAAACCGTCGTCGCACAAGATGACATCCGGCGGATTATGGTGGTCAAGCGCTATCGCGGTCTTGTAGCGGTTGCCGGTAATTACCACCTCCGCCATTCCTTGCCTGATGGCTCCATCCAGCGCCTGCCGGTACATCTTGCCTTCGTCAAGGGCGTACTTGTGGCAGAGTACGGTGACGGTTTTTCCGTTTTTTAAAAGTTCCTTGGCAAGCCAAAGGCAGAAAGGCGTCTTGCCTGCGCCGCCGGCCCGAAAACTCCCCACCACCACCAGTCGGGAATTTTTCAGGGGCTTGCCCGGTCTAAGGCGTAGGGCGTGGTGCAGCAAATAAGCCGCCCAATAGTAGGCGGCGATTATCTCTTTGAACTTGTGGGCGAGTCCTTGCGGCAATTCTTTCCTGGATTTGCGCTTAGTCCGCGAAGGCTTGATCTGCGGAGTTTAGGAAATTTCGCTTTTGCTGCAACAGCAAGTCTGCAAGAACAAGCGCCGCCATGCTCTCCACAATGACCGGCGCGCGGACCGCCACGCAAGGGTCGTGCCTGCCGCGGGCAGCCAGGGTGCCGTTTTCGCCGCCACGCCCTGCGGTGTTCTGTCTTTGGGCTATGGTGGCCGTGGGCTTGAAGGCGATTTTGCAGTAGATGGGCTCGCCGTTGCTTATACCGCCCAAGGAACCACCGGCATTGTTTGTCCTGGTGCGGTAGACGTTGCCGTCAAAGAAAATTTCGTCGTTGTGTTCGCTGCCGTGCATGCGGGCCGCCGCGAAACCGCTTCCGATTTCAAAGCCCTTGCTGGCGGGGATAGAAAGCATTGCCTGAGCCAAGAGCGCATCCATGCGGTCGAACACCGGCTCGCCCAATGATTTCGGCGGGTTCTTGACCAAAAGGCACACCGTTCCGCCGACGCTGTCTGCGTTTCGACGTGCTTCCAGGACCTCGGCTTCCATCTTGGCGCTGGCCTCGGGGTCCGGGCAGCGCACGGGGGAGGCTTCGATCTGCTCCAAGGTCAGGTCGTTCAGGTTCAGGGGGCCGCAGTCCACTTTGCCGATGGAATTTACCCAGGCCAAAATCTCGGTGCCTGCCACCTGCCTTAAAAGTTTTTTGGCAACTGCCCCTGCAGCAACGCGTCCGATGGTCTCGCGAGCGGAACTGCGTCCACCGCCACGGTAGTCCCTGAAACCGTATTTTTCGTCATAGCACAGGTCCGCATGACCGGGACGGTACCATTTTTGAATCTCGGAATAGTCGTGGCTACGCTGGTCTTCGTTAAAAACCGCAAAGGAAATCGGAGTGCCTGTGGTTTTCCCTTCAAAAACGCCAGAAAGTATCTTGACCTGGTCCTTTTCGTCGCGGGGGGTGGTCAGCTTGTTCTGGCCGGGTCGACGACGGTCCAGCTCGATCTGGATGTCGTTTTCGCTGATAGCAAGGCCGGCCGGGCACCCGTCCAGGACGGACCCGACACCTGCTCCATGGGATTCCCCCCAGGTTGTAACGGAAAAAATTTTACCAAAAGTGCTCGACATGTGAAAAAATATAGATAATTACGGTATTTTTCTTTGAAAATGTCGGGTTTTGACTTATCTTATAACAAAAGTTTACTATCTTTTACATCGGTACTAGGAGATAACCGTGCAAAGATTTGGATTCATTGTGACTATTTTGACGCTGCTTCTGTCTATGGAAGTATGTGCTCAGCGTTATAATGATTTTGCTGGCATCCCCTTCGGTGCTTCCCGCGAAACCGTCATCGAAGAGGTGATGAAACTGGGTTACGAGCCCTACGGTCAGCGGGGCGAGGGCGAACGCGTGGTCATTCCCGTGTTCATGTTCGGCGAACTGCCGGTCCAGGTAGACTTCATGTTCAACAAGAACGACAAGTTCTATTCCTTCGAAATCCGTACCGGCCGGGTCGAAAAGAACCGCCTTTTCAAGACCATCGAGGCCGTGGAATACATGTCCAGGCAGTTTACCCTCAAGTACGGCAAGCCCTCCGGCCCCCCTGCGGTAACAGAAGAAACCCAGTTCAAGGAAAGCATCCTGAATATCTACCAGCAGTGGTTCGCGGTCAAGGTCCTTAATGCCAACACCGCCGTTGTCCAAAAGAACGACCGCTACTTTGCCGTGGGTTCCGTTACCCACAGGACCTTGGCTACCGAAAAGCAGGTCAAGGGTAAAAAGGCAAAGGATACCGCCAACACCGACCGCCCGGTGTTCTAGCCCGACTAGGCTCCCCAGTCTAAACAAAAAAAAGAAAAAGCCCGGTGAGAACCGAGCCTTTTTTTAACCCTTGAACTTGTCCAGGGCTTCGTTGGGCCCGATGACGAACAGCACGTCGTTCTCCTTGAGGGGGTAGTCCGCGATGTTACCGATCTTGGGGGTGGGCTCCAGGGGGTCGCGGATGGCGATGACCTGGATGCCGTACTTATGGGTGAGGTTCAAGTCCTTCAGGGTCTTGTCCCAGAAACTTTCGGGGCAGGCCAGTTCCACGATGGAAAAGCCTTCCATGAAGGGCAGGTAATCCAGCATATTGGGGCGGTTCAGACGTTCTGCCAAAGAGATAGCCATGTCGCGTTCCGGGTGGAAAATGTCCGCGACACCCAATTTTTCGAGGATGGTGGTGTGGGCGGGGCTGCTGGACTTTGCGATAATGCGCTTGACTCCCAGTTCCCGCAGGTTGAGTACGGTAAGCAGGGAGGCCTGCAGGTCTTCGCCGATGCAGCAGATGACGCTGTCCACCTTTGCAAGGGGCAGGGCCTGGAGCTGCTTTTTGCGGGTGCCGTCGGCTACCACCGCCTGGGCCACCTGGTTTGAAATATCCTGGATCTTTTCGGGGCTGGGGTCCACCACCATGACGTCGTGACCCAGGGCCGTCAGGTGGCGTGCCAGGAAGTAGCCCGTATTGCCCAGGCCGATAACTACAAATTGCTTAGATGCCATAGCCTTAATTTAGAAATTGGTGAAAGACAAAATAGGAATCACCCCTTTCGCCTGTCGTCTTTCGTCTTTCGTCTAAGTTACCCTACCATGATGTCTTCTTCGGCGTACCACATGCCGTCTTCCTGCTTTTTGGCTACCGCAGAAATCAGGAACAGGGGTCCCATTCGCCCGATGAACATTACAAAAAATACAATGACCTTGCCGGGGACGGACAAGTCCGGAGTAAGCCCCATGGAAAGCCCGCAGGTGCTGTAGGCGCTGACGACTTCGAAGAATACCTTCAGGAAGGAGCCCTGGCTGTTGGATATTCCGGCGGCCTCGGTCTCCAGAAGAATCAACGTGGCGGAAACGATAATGACGATGGCCACCACGAAGATCCGCACCGCCTTGTCCACGGTATCCTCGGGGATTGTCCGCCCGAGGATCTGGGTTTTGCTGCGGCCCAAAAGACGGTTGAACCCCAAAAGGAAAATGACCGCCGCCGTGGTGGTCTTGATGCCTCCGCCACAACTGCCGGGGTTTGCGCCGATGAGCATGATGATTACAAAGAAGAACAGGGAACCTACGCTCAAAGCGGAGACGTTTACGTTGGAAAGTCCCGCGGTACGGCTGGTAAAGGCCATGAAGGTGCTGGACTGCAACTTTTCGCCAAGGCCAAGGCCCGCAAAGGTGTTGCCCCATTCGCTGAGGGTAAAGAACAGGGTGCTTGCAAGAACGATAATCAGGGTGACGCCGATGGCGATGCGGGTGTGCAGCGAAATTTTTCGGAAGGTACGGTTCTTGAAGTCGAACAGATAGCGCACCTCTGTAATGGCCAGGAATCCAAATCCCCCGGCCAGGGCGAGAATGCAGGTGGTGATGTTCATGACAGGGTTCAACTGGAACTTTACCAGGGAATCGGGGAACAATGTGAAACCCACGTTGCAGAAGGAACTGATGGCCTGGAAAATGCTGCAGAAAATGCGGTCGTAGAGCCCCATGCCGGAAAACTGGCTGAAATATGCCAGGGCGCCGCAGGCCTCCACGATAAAGGTAAAGGGGATTACCGCCTTGAGTATCCGGGTGGCGTCTACGTTGCCTTCCTGGGTGTAGTTCGCCAGCAGGGCGGACTGGTGGTTGAACCCCGGGTGCATTCCGGCCAGCAGGATGATGACCGTAGAAATGGTCATGATGCCCAGGCCGCCGCACTGCATAAGGAACACCAGGATCCAGTTGCCAAAGACGGTGAAACTTGTGCTTATGTCAATGGTGCTGAGGCCGGTGACGCAAACGGCGGATCCTGCGGTGAAAAAAGCATCCAGCACTCCCACGGGTTGACGTTGGGCGCAGGGGAGCGAGAGCAGCGCCGCACCAAGGGAAATCAGTGCCAGGTAGCCTGCCACGACCATCAGGATGGGGTTGACCTGTTTCTTCTTTTTTTCGTCGGCATTTTCCACGTAGGAGAACGCGGCATATCTAGAATGTAACATAGGGTCAAAGATAGTAAAATGGGATGTCACTCCAGTGTCAAAAATAGGGGCGATTTTCGGTCTTGCTCAAAAAGCCTCATTTTTCTAAATTTGCCGCCGTTATGAAGAATTTGCGCACAATTCTAATGCCGATTGCCATAATTCTCGGTATTTTGCTGCCCCAGGCCCACGTGTTGGCCGCCATGCTCCCGTACCTGATTGGAACCATGATGCTTTTGACCTTCATCGGCAAGATCCCTCCCCAGGAGCACGGCTATACCTTTAAAATCGAGATCCGCGCTTTCGTGGCAAGCTTGCTGTTGCTTGCCCTTCTGTGGGCGTGCGTGGAAGTTTTCGGATTGCCTCGCGAGGTGCTTTTGGGCGGTGCCATCATCTGCCTTTGCCCTCCCGCAAACGCGGCCCCCGCCATGGCCAAGATGCTGGGCGGAAACCCGGTGCTTGCGTTGAAGATTTTCTTGAGCGGGCACCTGATCGCCTGCTTCAGCATTCCCGTAATTTACGGCTACCTGACGGGCTCCGAGGCAGGCTTTGCGGACATTGCGCTTCGCATATTCAATTCCATACAGCCTATCATCTCCATACCCTTGGCTGTTGCGCTGGGGGTGCGTTCCTTTTACCCCGAACTTGCCGACAAGGTGGCCAAGTTCTCCAAGTACACCATCTTTATCTGGACGTTCAGCGTTTTCGTGATTCTAGCCAAGGCCAGTTACGATATCCGCGAGATGGGCTTTGCGGATTTGTGGAACAGCGGCACCTTGCCCCTGTTGGCTGTGGTGGCCCTGGTCCTTTGCATTCTGCAATTTGTGCTGGGCTGGTTCTGCGACAAGAA
>JABUUR010000126.1 GCA_021443065.1 Fibrobacter sp. | reverse complement strand
GACCTGCTTTTGCTCCACGTTGTACTGCCACAGGCTCTTGCCGTCACTGTAGAACTGGATATCGCCTAGTTCCAGTTTGAACCTGTCCCCTTCGGCTACAGTCAAGTTGCCCATCTGGGAGGTAATGTCCGGAGAATCCGCATAGAATACCTGGACCTTGAAACTCAGGCTCCAGGCCTTGCCCGACTTGAACCACTCCTTGGATTTTTCCATGGCCTCGTTTGCGGTCATGGCAAAGGAAAGAGTCGCCCCGAGGGCAAGCATAACAAGCACATTCTTGAAAAAACGCATAGTCCACCTTATATGATGTGTAGTGCAAATTTACAAAACTATAGGCGTGAGGGTTTATTTTCGGCTTAAACTCCAGGGTTCATTGGGTTTTTATTTTTGATATTTCTATCTTTTACTCGAAGTTTTTAATTCTACTGGAATAAATGTATGCGCAAATTGATTTTGCCTTTGGCAATCTTGGGTACCGTCGGTCTGGTTTCCGCCGCCGATATTGAAATCCACGGTGACATCAACCTGGATTACGGCAGTTATTTCGACAAGGATTTCGATCCGAAGAATGCAGCGAACCAGGACATTGACCTGTCCGTCAAGGCCATCCTGGACGAAAACGTTTCCGTGGTCGTAAAAGCCAACAGCCGCAGCAACTACCGCACCGGCGACGGCAAGCTGGAAGAATCCGACATCCGCCACGGTTTTGCCCGTTCCGCGGCCATGGGCGACAGCGAGCAGCGCTTTACCGGGTTTGACTTCGACGGTGCACAACTCCGCTGGGACGTCTACAACAACGTGAGTCTTATCTTCGGCGACATGACCTACAGCGCAGGCACATTCAACCACTACTTCTGGCGCGACCCCTCCAGGTATGCGGTCATTGTCCGCGAGCAGTCCCTCCGCGGTATCGGTGCAGAATTCGGCACCGAAAAGTACGGCTACGGCAAGGCTTACCTGGGCGCCTCCGACAACAACGACCACACGGTTGCCGCTTTCGCCACCTACGCCCTGCCCCTGATCAACCGCCCCAACGAGCACTTGATCCTTACCCCCAGCGTCGACTGGGTATTCGGCAGCAACATCAGCCGCCCCAACACCTACGTGCTGGGTACCGAGGTGGACTACTCCAAGAGCATGGACCTTATGAACGTCGGCGTGTACGCAGTCTGGGGCTTGCACCCCTACAAGAACAAGGGCACCCATTCCTTCCTGGTGGAACCCAGTTTCAACTACGACTTCTTCAACATGTCCGCCACCTTCTTCTACGCCATCACCAACAGCAACTACGCGGCAGAACCCCAGCTCTTTACCGACGACCAGCTGCTGGTTGCCGTAGAACCCAGTTTCAACCTTCACAAGAAGTTCACCGTGGGCGTTTCCTACGAATTCCACAACCACGACGTGGATATCGACAACGACAGTTTCCATTTCCTCGGAGCAAACTTCTACCTCTACCCCACCCTCAAGACCGAGGCCGTGTTCTGGGCAGGTTACAACTTCAGCGACAAGGACAACGGACCCTTCGTCGACAAGAGACTGGCCATGGGCATGAGCGCCAAGGCGAGTTTCTAACCTATACATAACGTGAGAATCCGTGCTTTAGACTCCATCCGAGGTCTGTTGCTTTTGCAAATGACCTTGGATCATTTCGGGAGACCGATTTCTTATTACTTGTACCAGTGCTTCGGCTTCTTCAGTGCGGCCGAAGGCTTTTTTTTCTTGTCAGGCTTTGTGGGGATGCTGGCAGCCACCAGCAAGCAGAGGAAGGACCCCACCCAGTCCTGGATGCGCGGTCGAGCCCTGCGCATTTGGAAATACCACTGCATAACCTTGGCATGTCTCTGCCTTGTTGCAGTATGGATCCTGCCGGTTTTGGCCCCGTACTTCAAGAGCATCGTACAACACCCTCTGGAAAGCATACTGTGGTCGGCTTTGCTCATCAATACGCCGGAATGGTTGGACGTGCTGCCGCTGTATGTGGTTTTCCTTATTCTTGGTTCCATGACGTTCCCGCTGTTCGTCAAGGCAAAAAGCAAGACCCGGGTGTTTCTCCTGTGGCTACCCTCCCTAGCCCTATGGATTGGAGCACAGTTCGGCCTTCGGGATGCAGTCAACAGTGTTTTTCCCGACTGGATAGTTCACGGGGACTTCGACCCCTTCGCCTGGCAGTTTGTCTACTTTACGGGGGCCGCGGTGGCCGCCTGGTGGAAACGGGCCAAGGCCTTTGGCAATCCGGACAATTCAATAGAAGGCGACGGCAGGGCGGTCCGTGTAATTCGAAAACTGACTCCTGCAGCGCTGGCAGTTCTCGTATTCGGGTTCCTCTGGTCCCATCAGTTTATCCCCCTGCAACTGCCTACCGATTTCTGGACGAGCAAGGTCCACGTGGGTCCCTTGCGATTTGCGAATTTCTTCTGTTTTATGATGTGCATCGGATGGATTGTGCGCACCTGGCCCGCCGCCCTGGATTTCAAGATGACAAACCTCATCGGCAGGCACAGCCTCGACGTTTATACGGCACACATCGTGCTCATTTACTTCTGGTTCGCCACCCCCGGAAGTATCCGCTACCACGGGCCATGGAACGTTATGGTTCCTATAGCCGCCTGCGTATTCCTATGGGGGCTTTCTAAATGGAGGGATCCCGGGTCAAGCCCGGGATGACAAATTGTTGACGCAAGGGGCCTATCCCCTTGGATTCCCTCGAAAAGGCCTCACGGTGTTCGACTTTTCGAAAGTGCGGGTTGTTGATGTTTTATAGCAGAAGGATCCCGGGTCAAGCCCGGGATGACAGAAAGGTGGGGCCGGGATGACAATGCGGGGGAGGTCCCGGGGCAAGCCCGGGATGACAGAACGGTGGAGACGGGATGACAATGCGGGGGAGGTCCCGGGTCAAGCCCGGGATGACAGAAAGGTGGGGCCGGGATGACAGAATGGTGGAGACGGGATGGCAGAAAGCCCCGGCGTTGTGCCGAGGCTTTCTTTTTATACCAGTCTAATAAGTATTACTGACCGAGGTACTTACGGCCGATACCGTATTCGTCCTTGTATTCGATGTAGTCGGGAACAAAGCCCTTTGCAAAGGAGAAGGACACGTTCAGAGAGCACTGGAATTCGTTCATCAACTTACCCTTGGTGCCGGCCTTGATGTTCTGCTTCTTCTTTTCAATCTTTTCGTCACCTTTCTTTCCGACGAGGACTTCGGCTTCGCACCAGCCGCTGCCGGCCTTGGCAACAACTTCCTTGCCGTCGGTAGAAACGAGTTTAATCTTGGAGGGGTCCAGTTCGGTGTTGTTACCGGTAGAAGCCCAGAACTGGAGTTCGCCGGCAAGAGAAGTTGCGGTAATCTTGATGGAAGGCAAGGCCATGACATAGCCCCACTTGTCCACAAAGCGCTTGCCCGCGGGGTCTGCGATGTTTTCGCCGAAAATCAAGAAGTAGCCGCGGGTAATCTTGCGGTTCTTGTTGAGGGCGGCCTTGACATCGGCATTGGTAGGAGCCACATGTTCAAGACGCAGGAGACCGAATTCAGACACCACCGGGTCGGTTTCGTCCTTGATTTCGGGAAGAGCCTTGGCCACCACGGCGTTTTCGGTTTCAAGACGGATGTTCTTGACGGCGGCTTCGCCAACACCCTTGGACTTTGCATAAACGAGAGCGGAGTCAATGTTTGCAAAGGCGTTGATGATGGTATTGAAATCGATACCTTCCTGGGTTGCCTGCTGCTTGGAGACCGTAGCCAACTTGGTCACGTATTCTTCCGCCACTTCGTTGCTCTTGACTTCGGGCATATTTACGGCAGCCTTGTCAAAGTAGCCCGAAATAAGTTCGCTGCTCAGGTCCTTCTTGGCTTCAATTTCTGCAGCACGGACCAGAGCCAGGGTAAAGTTGTCGTAGAACTCATCGGAAACGCTACCCTTCTTCTTTGCTTCCAGGTAAGAGTTGATGGCGTTGCGGAAACGACCTTCCTTAAGATGTTCGTCACCACGCTTTTCGTTGGTACCCTTGCAGCCCACCATAGAGAAAGCTACAGCGGCAGCGAGAGTTGCAAGAAAGATTTTCTTCATTGTTGTTTTCCTTAGGTAAAAGAATTCCTTTTGTGGTTTTTGTCGGCAAAAGAGGCCAATTCATCCGTAAAATGTAAAAAACCACCTTTTCAAATAAAAAATAAATAAATAAATTTATGCTATCCCGTGGGGATTAGGTAAATTTTTTTTTGGAGAAGATTTTCGGTCATGAATATACTGGTCGTGAGCCCAGAAGCGGGTAATTGGACACCAACCAGCCCCCTAACCACAGCGGTCAACCGTATGACCGACGCATTTGCAAGCGCCGGCACCCATGTCTTGACCTGCTCACCCTTTATCAAGTCGAAATTGGTCCACCCCGAGGACTACCATAGCGTTTTCCAGGGAACCGAAAAACTCCAAGGCAAACCTTTCGACATCATGGTTTCCGAAAAGGACCCTCTCCACACGTACATATACAACGAGGAATACTTCGGTCGCCCCGAAGTCTACGGCCCGCCCGACGAAGTCCCCTACGCCGACAACCACCTTCGTTTTGCCTTTTTGTCCTCTGCCGCCCTGGCATACGCCGAAACTACCGGCTACAAATGCCAGGCGATTCTCGGACACGAATGGGGCGGAGCACTCCTGGGGGCATTGTCCAGGACCGTCTATGCCGACTACGCCAAGGATATACCCTTCTTCTTTACCGTCCATAACATTACCTACGATTTTCATGTAGCCTCCAGCGAAATCGAAAAAATCGGCTTGCCCCCCGAAGACTACAACATGGACGGTTACGAGTTCTGGGGAAAGGTGAGCCTTCTGAAGGCAGGGATTCTTTATGCGACAAAGGTGCTGTTTCCCTCACCGGGCTACCGCGACGCCATGTTGAACACCAACCTGCCCGGTGGCCTCAGCGGTTTCTTGAACCGCAATGCAGACAAACTCGTAGGAGTGCAGTTCGGCGTAAGCTACCAGGTTTGGGACTTCAACTGCACGGAAAACCTCCCCATCAAGGAGGCGAAACACCGTGCAAGGCTCGCCCTGCAAGAAAAACTGGGGCTGGACTTCAAGAACAAGATGATCATGTACGTTCACTTGGATCCGGAATCCGGCAACACTTCCGAGACCTTGGCCACCATTCTTTCTGACGTGGCCCGCCTCAACGTGTTCATTCTCGTAGGCATTTCCTCAAAGCATTCCAGCGACTGGAATTACTACATGGACTTTGCACGGCAGTACCCCGAGACCATGTATCTTTACGACTTTGACACCACCTGCAACAGCGAAAGAGGTGTTTACGATAACGACGTCCGTATGCTTCGTTCTGCCATGGCAGCCTCCGACGTGATGTTTGCCGCAAGCCTTAGGGAGCCGTCGTCGTCCATAATCCTCAAGGCAATGGCCGCAGGCACCCTGCCTCTGACGGGGCGGTCCGTAGGGGTCGCCGCCATGCTGGTAAACTACAGTCTCGAAACTGCCGGCGAGGCAAACGCATTCCTGGTAGAAGACGCAAACGCACCCTACCTGATGCTCAACGGGGTCAAGGACGCGTTGAACGTGTTCGAGACGGAGCGGGCCGACTGGGATAAATGCGTCGTCAACGCCTACAGCGGGTTCCATTACGAATGGTGCCGCACCATTTCAAAGTACCTGCTGATCTTTGGCGAACTGGGACTGTAGGCATTTTTCTAGACCGTTCAATTTTAATTCAATTAAAAAAAAGAGAAATCCCGCGTTCCAAGGAACACGGGATTTTTCAGTGGAGCCTCTCGGGCTTGAACCGAGGACCGGCGGGTTATGAGTCCGCTGCTCTAACCA
>JABUUR010000253.1 GCA_021443065.1 Fibrobacter sp. | reverse complement strand
CTCATTTCCTTGGAAGCATAGCGGCGGATGAGGGGGCTTTCGAATTGGTCACGCATTTTTTATCCTTTGGGACATCCCGATTTTTTTGTTTTTCGTAAATATAGAAAAACTAGAATCAGAAGCCGCCGAAACCCATGGTAATGTTCATATCATAGATGGTCAGCGAGCCGTTTCTGAGGTGGGAATCTTCATCGGAATCTCCGCTATAGAATGCAAATCCTGCGCCAACATCTATGGACATGGAGAAACCGCCAAGGCGCAACATATAGCCGACGGATTCAATTGTTCCAAAGCCAAAGGAAGAATAGTTGTCGCCCTCATCCGAAGACTCTGCGCTGTAGATCGTGGTCAATTGAGCCATGGCATACCAGCCGCGATGACCGCCGTTGGCCTTGGAGAAATACCAGCGAGGGCCTACATAGGCACCAAATTCAAGTATATCGTAATCATCTGGACTTGAGGATGCAAAGAAGGGTGTAGCCAACAGGGTGAACCGGCTATTCAACCTGAATTCAAAGTCGAGATAAACACCAACGCCATTTTCGTAAAGGAAAAAAGAAATGGGGTGGGCATAGATACCGAAGCGGAAGTCGCCATCGGTTTCTTCACCTGTAGAGGACGAAGACTTCGGCACTTCGAAAGTTGTATAACTCGCCTTGGCAGGAGCGGATTGCTGAGGCTCTTCTGCATAATCACCCTGGTCGACAGAATATTCGGCCTGAGATGAAACAGCAGAATTATCGCCATATTCGGAGGCTGTGGAGGTGGAATATTCGTCATCATCCTGAGCAAAGGCTACGGAAAATGACAAGGCAATAGCGAGAATGGAAATCATTTTTTTCATGAAACCCTCAAATGTTAAAGTTTACGAAAATATAATAAAAATAGGCGAAAGAGTATAAACGATAGATAAAAGAGATGATAGTCTCCAAAAATCTACAATTACAATACTCTTGCAAATTCTTCCATAGACCTGCGAGCCTCATGACGGGGAGAAGGGCCGCCTGCTTCTGCATCGGCATAGCCCAAGTCCAATATGCAGGCAACATGGATGTTTTCAGGCAAGCCAAAGGCCGCGGCCACTTCGGCTGCGTTGAATGCCCTGGCCCACAGGGAATCCACCCCTACCGACTTGGCGGCCAAAGCCATGTGGGTCGTGACGATACTTGCATCCATGTCTCCGGAATCGAATTCGTCGTTGTAATTTTTCGCCTTCCAACTAATGTCCGTATTGTAACAGACCATCAGAACCAGGTTGGAATCATAGGTCATGCGGGTCAAGGCCCTAAGTTTATCAAGGGATTCCTGGGATTTAAGGACAAGGACTGTTACCGGCTGGGCGTTGGTTGCTGTGGGGGCTACGCGACCCGCTTCCAAAATGACATCCAGTTTTTCGTTTTCCACTTCGCGGTGGCTAAACTTGCGGCAACTGTACCGGGACTTTGCAAGTTCCAAAAAATCCATGGTCTACTCCTTTAGAGAGGTTTGTGCTTTCGCATGCAGAGAATGTTCAAAGGCAAAACTTCCTTGTGCCATTTCGTCCATTCGTCGTAATAGATGTACAGCTTTTCCTGCTTGCGGAACTTACGGCCGTGTACAATGCGGCGACCGTTCTTTTCTTCGGGCGGAATGGCAATATGCAGGCATTCGTGATAGACGACTCCAGCAATGGCATATTTGGGGCAGTTGGCCGCATCGTATCCTTTGCTGATGCTTATAAGGTGAAAATTTTCGCCCGTGACCGGATCTTTGCGAATGGAATGGTAACTGAGTCCTCCAATGCGGTTGCTCCAAGTAATACGGCAGACCAATGCATTGTCAAAATAGACCTCGTTGATGCCTGCAAGAATGTCGTTCAAATCGTGGTATTTACCCTTGGGGCGTATGGGCGGAAGCCGTCCGGTGCTGGAAAGTGCTGATTCCCCCAAGTCCGCACGAACCTGGTCCACTAAAGTCCAAAAACGATTTTGCAGGTCCTTGATGGCAGCCTTGTTCTTGGCAGTCTTTCTGCGCATAATATGTTCTGCCCACTCCGCCGCAATTTCACGAGCCTGGGCATACTCCTCGCCTTTCATATATTCTGGCAGCATCACTTCGGGACGGCCAAAAAGTACACCCCCCTTACAGCGTATGTTTTTTTTCATTCGAGGACTGTATCTGAAATGCACCAAACCGTTTTCCGAAACCAAATTGGAGACCTTCGGCTTTTCTGGCTGGGGGGCGCTCGCTCCAAACAGATCCATCTGTATTCCAAACAAATTCACTATCAAACTCCAGAGCCTATAACACCTTCGTAGCCATTCAAAGCCAACAAGCCACCAAAGTAACTTTCAGGCAAATTCAGCAAGGCGTAATGTTCAGAAATTCCGTACACAGCATCTTCGATGGTGTCGGGCAAATACACTATATAACTGTCGTTGTCGGGGGTCTGCAAATGTTCCGGCGTGCAGAACTTCGGGTCTGTTTCGCTAAAGTACATTCGGCAAGACACGGGTCGCAGCGGGTAAACCGTACAATCACCCGCCTTGTCCGAAAAAGGGCAAGGTTTCCAGGCCGCGAAATAATCATGCAAGGCCAAATCTTCGGCCTTGTCGTCAAAATCATCTTCCACCACAGTCCCCTGGGACTTGCGGCTTTCGTAAAGGCTTTCGAACAAAGAAGAACGTTCCTGGCATGCTTCGATAACATCCAGCAAATCATCTCGCTTGCGAAGTTCACTGTACAAGTATACCAGTTCAAAGGGTTCCACGGACATTGGATAATGGTGGCAGCAATTACCGCAGGCTGCACGGCACTGAATGGGCCTAGGCTGTTGAGGCAGCACCGCTTTCAAGTAAATTGCAAAGGCCTCGTGATATTTCCGGGTGAATTCCAAAATATAGGGCAACTGTTCTGCCAAATTATCAGGTCCAATGGCGGATTCCCTGTCTAATTTATCTGCAACAGCATCAAGGCGATCCCTTTCGGCGCCCAAAAGGTTGCCTAGCCGCATTTCGGCAAGCCGAAAGGCCTTGGTAGGGAAATATTCGCGATAGGAATCCATAGGCACAAATATATTTTTTTTAAGAAATATGTTATCTTTTGGTGAGCGAGACAAACACTATGTTTAAGCATTTAATAAAGAATTTCACACCATCTGTGGCACTTGCACTTGCCTTGGGATTTGCAGGCTGCAACATTTTCAACCCTACCGACAGCGCACGGGTCAGTGACAAAGATGCCCCTGCGTTGACCTACGAAGCCTATCTGCACTACCAAAAAAACGAGTACTCCCAGGCCCGTAAATACTTCGAAAAAGCAATCAAGGCGGATTCCAGCTACTCCGAAGCCTGGTTTGGACGGGTCAAGGCAGTAAAGAACATGCAACCGGGGCTCGACATTTTCCAACTGGCAGCCAAGACAAACTTAGCCAACGGTGCAAGTGCCATGGATTCCGTGCTAGCCCTGCCCGATTCCGACGCAGTCCAGATTGAGAACGGCATCGATTCCGTCTTGTTCTACCTTAACCCTTTCATAAACCGTGACACCTTGAATTTAACCGACAAGAAAATCAGGTTCAAGGATTTTGCGGACAGTTATTCCATACTACAGCTCGTTAAACTGGCACTGACAGTTCGCTCCTTGAACATCGGATTAAGCGACCTGCTGACCAATACAAAGGATTTCTTGACTATTGACTGGAGCACCATGGATGTTCAAGAAATGGGAGAAACCGTCAAGGAAATCTCCGGGATTCTAGCAAGTACGGCTTCCGCCATCAAGACTAATCCAGATCTTGCCGCAATCCTTCTTAAGGAATACATTCCGGACACATCAAGTATCACGGACTCCACCGTCGATGCAAACATGGAATTTTTTGCAGACCAGATCCTTTACATGAACGATGCCGTACAAAAGAACGACCTGGAACGCACCGAAGTGTTCATAAACGTCGGTAACGCCCGTGACGACGACGGCGACGGCTGTGTCGACGAAGAAATTCCCGACGGACTTGACAACGACGGCGACGGAGAAATCGACGAAGATTTGCGCCACAACAATTCCTATGTCATGGACATCGACTTGGATAATCCGCAAAACAGCAACCCCACCAAGATCCGAGAAATTCAAAATATCAGTTTATACGAATTTGTGGACATCGACGGTAACGGAATCTACAGCCCGGCCGATACGGCCGAACGCACATTCGTGTACCCCACCAAGGACCGCGAAAAGAAGAATGCCTTGTTCAAATTCGCAAAGAAATTAGATTGGAAAGGCGATTCATCAGATATAGACGCCCGCATCGCCAACAAGGAAAAGGCTCGCCTCGATACGGATTCCACCGACATCAAATACGACTTAAAGTGGCGTCAAAAAAATATCGGCGGATGCTGGAACAACTACAATGAAGAACGGTTCAGGGCTTGGTTCAAGGGGAGAGGAAAAAAATGAAACGAATTTTCGCTTTTGTTGCTGTTGCAGGTCTAGTATCTTTCAGCATTGCGGCCAAAGCCCCCAGCCACCATTCATTGAGAGCCGAGGCCATGGGCAACGCCCACGTTGCCGTTGCCGACGACAAAGAAGCTATTTACTTTAATTACGCCGGTCTCACCCAGATCAACAGACTGGGCAATTACGAGAAGCGTCCGGAACAAGGCTACTATCCTCGCAATCTCATTGGAGACATGCGATTGAATCTGGCCGGCGCAGGCCCTTTCGAAAAATACTTTTCAACCTTCAACGACGTGAAAGAGTTGCAGAAACTCTACCAGAGAGTGTCTGATGCTGGCGGTGGAAACGGAGCCTTGCTGGACTCCTTGGGCAACCACCCCGAGTTGGTCGACCTTTTGAATTCCTACGACCATAAGCGGCTGGACATGAGCATCAAGTTGGATGCCGAATTGGCTGTCCATGGCTTTGGAGGAGCGGTCTGGGTTAGCGGAGGCCTCGCCCCCTATTTGGACGGAGGTCTGCTCCTCCCCTACATGGTCGTGGACACCTTCTACGTAGACGCCGTGGCTCAGGCCGGTTTTTCTTATGGGTTTACAGATCAACTTTCCGTGGGTATAGGCGGTAAAATTGCCAAACGTCAAAAAATTAACGCGCTGACCATAGGCATCCTGGATTACGAAACGCTGCAAGATACCCTGACAGAACGCTATACCAACGCCCTGGACGAACTTTTCAATTTCGAGTCCATTTCCATCGGCATGGATATAGGCGTTCTTTACCAGTGGACTCGTGAATTTAGAGTTGGCGCATCACTTCGCGATATTTACTTCAAGGAACTTGCAGGTGATTCCTTCATTCCCAACTTCAGTTTTGGTTTATGCTACAGTCCAAAGTTGTTAAACAAGAACACGGCCTTTGGCCGCAAGTTCAACATCGCCATGGACTATGCCGACGCTTTCAACAGCGACAAAAACTACAAACCCCTTACCCATATAAACTTCGGTGTTGAACTTGAACAGACCCTATTGGCATGGCCCGGCTACAACAACGAACTGCGAGCCTTGACCCTGAGACTTTCCGGAGGATTCAAGGGTGGCTACCCCACTGCAGGCATCGCTGTAGAAGCACTTCGTATTGTAACCCTAGAACTGGCCACCTGGGCAGAAGAACGGGGCTACTATACCGGACAAGACGAGGAACGAGTCTACATCGCCGAACTGAGCCTCGGGTTCTAATTTCCCTTTTATGCGCTCATCAAAAAAAGTCCCGAAAGTATAAGAAATATGTCCCATGGTGAGCGTAAAATCTTATTTGATGGTCATTTGATGGGAACTGGGAAATGGCGAAAGAATTTCACCGTTTTTCCCACAACCCGGTGCTGAAATAACGGTCTCCCCTATCCGGCAAGACAATGACAATGTTTTTATTCT
>JABUUR010000535.1 GCA_021443065.1 Fibrobacter sp. | reverse complement strand
GTAATGCGCATTGTGGGCTACAAAATACATAAAATGAACCGATTTAGTTACATTTGTAAGCAATGAAACGCAATTTTTTCGTTGTCTGTTTGGGTATTGTGATTTTTGTCGGCGTATGTGCTGCCTCTGGTGCAGAACCTGACGTTCAAAACGGCTCCGAAATTGCCTTGGACACGGTAAAAACCACCTTTGCAGAGGGGGGCTTGTCCCGGATTTATACAGTCCGTAAGGGGACCGATGTTCGGGAAGGGGTTTCCATTTCTTATCACCCCAACGGCAAGGTGGCGGTGGAGGCTCCCTATAAAAACGGCAAACTGGACGGTGTGCTCCGCACCTATTTTGAAAACGGCAACCTATGGCAGACCGTGGGTTATCGCGGCGGAATTGAAGAGGGGTTTTCCATAACATATTTTGAGAACGGTTCGAAAAAATCCAGAGAAGCCTACAAGAATGGCGTTTTGGACGGCGCTGTAGAGGAATTTTACGAAAATGATAAACTGCGCCGTAGGCTCCCGTACAAGAACGGGCAACTTCACGGGGTGGCGAAGGTTTTTGACGAACATGGTGCGGTAGTCGAAGAGATGAATTTTCAATTCGGGCTTAGGCACGGCACTTACCGCAGGTATAAAAAAGGCATCAAGGTTCTCGAGGCCACCTTCGAACAAAACCGCTGCGTGGAAGGCTGCGATTTTTAATTAAAGTACTGACCCTTGCCCTGTCATCCCGGCCTAAGCCTGCCCCGGGCTTGCCCCGGGGAGCCGGGACCTCCCGTGCCCTGTCATCCCGGGCTTGTCCCGGGACCTCCCTTGCTTTGTCATTCTGGAGGCACGAAGTGCCGATAGGATCCATACCGGGACAGTGGTCTGAGGTTAGTAGCCGCTCCATTCGGCGGCAATGCTTGGGCTTGCCCTGCGGATGGTCTCGGCTTCGGGGCTTGTGTCGTCGGGGGCGATGTCGCCGTTTGCGATTTTCGCCTTGATGTCGTCAAAAGTTTTGGGTCGCTGCTCCTCGGGGAGCTTGTCGCCGGGAACTTTGCAGGGCGCGTCCAATGCAGTTTTCGTTTTGTCCTTGACGGGGGAGTATTCGCGGGCGGCGCTCACCTTGTAGAACTTGTCTTCTTCGGGGCACCAGGCCGTAAGTTTTTTGCCGTACACGCATCCGGAATCCAGCCCGATGAACCCGGGAATGTTCACAAACCCCATCTTGGCCCAATGGCCAAAGACCACGGTCTTGTGCCACTTTACCTGTTCGAACCAGGGAATGTCGTTCCAGAGGCGCACCGAGAGCAGCACCTTGGGGTCCATGTCCTCCAGGCGTCTCTTGCCCGGTTCCAGCCCGGCGTGGACCAGCAGCGCATGGGGGGTGTCCCGCCAGAGGGGCCAGTTCTTGACTTCGGCCAAAATGTATTCCCAGTCCTCCAGGGGCAATCTGGCGAATCGTGCGCACTGCTTTTCGGTCCAGTCGCATTTTGGCGTTGTCATCATGCGGATGAGGTGCTCCTCATGGTTCCCGCGGACGGTGAGTACGCCGTTGTCCTGGATAAACTTGATGGCCCGCAGCATGTCCGGCCCCTTGTTGATGATGTCGCCGGTCTGGTACAGCGTGTCCTTTCCGCGGACGAAACCGAAGGCATCTACGATTTTTTCAAGTTCGTCGGCGCAGCCGTGAACGTCCCCGATGTAGAGGGTACGGCCTCCCGACGCTTTTTGCGCGGAGTCAAACTTCGCGGAACTAGCCTGCGGGACTTTTGCTTGAAGGGCCTGCGCGGAACCGGCCTGTAGTGCCTGCGCGGAATTCAAACTCATATATGAACCGCCTGACGCAGTTTATTCATTTCGTCAGCCGTCAACTCGCGGAATTCCCCTGCGGGCAAGTCGCCCAACTGCAGCCTGCAGTAACTCACCCGCTTCAGGTCGCGGATTTCGTAACCCACGGCCCGCATCATGCGACGAATTTCGCGGTTCTTGCCCTCGGTAAGCACCAGTTCCGCAAAACCGTGCTCCAGGTAAATGTCTGTGGCAAAGGCGATTTCCTCAACCTCTGTACCCTCTTCACGAATGTCCACGCCGTCCACCAGTTTCTGTGCCGCGTGTTCGCTGAGGGGGCGGTCCGTCCATACAAAGTAACTGCGGGGGATTTCGTAACTGGGGTGGGTCAAACGGTGCAGCAGTTCGCCGTCGTCGGTAAAGATAATCAGGCCGCGGCTCTGCAAGTCCAGTCGCCCCACGTATTTCAACGTGTGGTAGCCGGGGGGCAGGTAGTCGTAAACCGTAGGTCGCCCCTGGGGGTCGTCCTTGGTGCAAACGCAGCCGGCCGGCTTATGGAACATGATGGTGGTGGTCTTCTTGGGCAGGCGTGCGCGAACGCCGGCTACCACCACCTGGTCCTTTTCTTCGTCAACCTGATGGCCTAGGTCGGTGATGACATTTCCGTTGACCATCACCTTGCCTTCGGCTATCAAAGTGTCGGCGGCACGGCGGCTGGCAATGCCGCATAAAGAAATAAATTTGTTGATTCTCATTTTATCGTCCTTGCAACTTCACAGCTGGAGTTGATTTTGCGCGGAACACTGCGCGGTAAAAATTAATTCCCTTCTTCTTCCGCCTTCTTTTTTAGCCAGGGCGGAACGCGCTTGGGCTTTGGCTTTTCTTCGGGTTCTGCCTCGGGCGGGTAAAGTAGGCCGAAACGCAAACCTGCGGTGCTTATCTTGAAACTTTCCACCCTGAGTTTTTCCAAAAGGGACTTGAGCCAGAACAAACCGCAAATAATCACTTCGTGGCGTCCGTTTTCCAGCCCCGGCAGCATGGCGCGGAGTTCCTTGGACAGGTTGGAAATCCTTGTGGTCACGGCATCCAGGTCGTGAACCGTCAGTTCCAGGCCTTCGATGGCCCTGTAATCGAACTGCTGCTTGTCCAGGTAGACCATGGCAAGGGCAGTTCCGGTACCCCCGATCAAGAACACCTGTTTTTTTGTCATTCCCTTGAAACTTACGTCCTTGAAAACTTCTTTCACGAATTTCTTGTATTCGGGGCCGGGAATGGGGCCCATTTCCTTGAACATCTTCAGGGCGCCTACGGGAATGGAGAACGTTGTTTCTCCGTTGGAAAGTTCCGTGGAACCGCCGCCGATATCCAATGTCACAAGGCCTTCGCCGTGCCATTCCTTTACGGAACGGTAGGTGAGCTTGCCCTCTTGTTCTCCGCTGATAATCTGGGGGCGAACCCAGATTGCCTTTTCTACGGCATCCAGGACTTCTTGCTGGTTACAAGCCCTGCGCATTGCTTCGGTCATGACTACCGCCTTGAGAGTTGCGCCCAGGGCGTGCAAATCCATGCGGAACTTCACCATGATGTCGCATAGTTCCTTGATTCGTTTCTCGCTGATGGCCTTGGCTTCACCGGTTCCTTCATCATAAACGTCTTCGCCCAGGCGGCAAACTTCAACCTTCTGGAGTTTTGGAACCAAATTCTTGCGTGGGGCCTCACCTTCGGCAGCGGGGGCGTCCTCGAACGCGGCTATCAGCAGAATGCAGCTGTGGCTTCCGATGTCCACTGTGGCGATAAGCTTATTTTCCATAAGAACCTCGGCCTAGTTTTCTGGGTCGCCTTCGTTTGATTTTTCGGCAGATTGCGTTTCATCGGCGGAATTTTTCATGACACCGGCCTTGATTTTTTCGGCCAGGGAGGCAGGCTTGGTCAAAAATTCCTTTGCAAGGGCAATGGATTCTTCTACAATGGATTCGGGGTGTTTTCCTACCCAACTGGCCACCAGGTCGCCGCTTTCGCTGCCCAGTTTCTTGCCCTCGCGCAGTTCCTGCCCCATTTTGAGGGCCAGCAGTAGCCCAAGTTCAAAGGCACGAGGTTCCGCCTTGCCTTCCAGGAGTTTTTCGACCCGGCTAATGCGTTCGTCATAGGGAATGTTTTCGAGTTCGGCGAGATCTTTTTCTGAAATCATACATAACAAGATAGAAAATGTTCCCCCTGTCATCCCGGCCCATTTCGCTGTCATCCCGGCCTAAGCCTGCCCCGGCCTTGAGCCGGGGAGCCGGGATCTCTCCCCACGCTGTCATCCCGGCCCATTTCGCTGTCATCCCGGGCACAGACCCGGGATCCCACCTCCCTTGTCATCCCGGCCCATTTCGCTGTCATCCCGGGCACAGACCCGGGATCTCCCTGCATCAAAAAAGAGCTCGAGATTTCTCTCGAGCCCTAAGTTCTTTTGCAAGAAACCGTGAAGAACTACTTCTTGGCAGCGGCCTTCTTAGCAGGAGCCTTCTTAGCAGCGGGCTTTGCAACAGCCTTAGGAGCGGCCTTCTTTGCTGCGGGCTTAGCGGCAGCCTTGGGAGCGGCAGCCTTCTTAGCAACGGGCTTAGCAGCCTTGGGAGCAGCAGCCTTCTTTGCTACGGGCTTAGCGGCAGCCTTGGGAGCGGCCTTCTTAGCAGCGGGCTTAGCAGCCTTGGGGGCGGCAGCCTTAGGAGCGGCCTTCTTAGCGGCGGGCTTAGCGGCCTTGGGGGCGGCAGCCTTGGGAGCAGCAGCCTTCTTGGCAGCGGGTTTCTTAGCAGCAGCCTTGGGGGCAGCCTTCTTAGCAGCAACTTTCTTTTCAGCCATTTTTTTCTTCCTTATGTTTTGGGCTGTTAACCCTATGTTGATTTGATGTGTATAAAATAACTTTCTTTTCACAAATAATCAACACTTTTTTCAAAAAAATTCAAAAAAATTTTTTCAAAGAGAACTAAATCACAAAAAATTTTGTATCGCAATCTTGAAAATTAATTTGTATGTAATTTGCTCAATCGGTCTGCATCCCTTATGTTATCTACATTGCAACAAAAAAAAGTCCGGCAAATCTTGCCGAACTTTTCAAAAAACATTTTAACTAAAAAATTGCTTCGAACTTGTGAGTTACGAAAAATTTTCAATTTGGGTTGCCTTTAGGTTAGATAAACCAGTAGGTCGCACCAACGCGAACGGTAATGTCGGTAGGTGAAAAGTAGGTGTCGCTTGCCATGGAGAGGAATCCGAAGGTCAGATGCACGTTGATGTCTACAGGTACGTTTGGAAAAGGCAGCGGACGTCCCACACCAAGCGAAAGTCCCATGGTAAAAGGGTTCACGTTCTCCGCCTTGGTCAAGATATCGTCGGTAGAAGTGCTCAAGTTGATGGAAAATACCGGGCCCACCTCGGCATAAAAACCGCTTTCGTCGCCGGTGGGTAAAATCATGCGGCAAAGGATGGGAATGTCGATGTTGAACTGGTCAAAGGAGTGTTCGCCCAGGCTGGAGCGCCTGACCGTTGAACTTTCTTTTTTGTAGTTGCCCGTCACCTCGGTGTCGGAATACTTTGTGTAGACTGTATCAAAGGAGATGTTGCCAGAATGCATGCGGTAGCTCAGCAAAAGGCTTCCGCAGATGCTTATGTAATCGTTTATCGGAAAATCGACGGAGCCTCCTAACTCGAAACCGAAACCGCCCAGGTTGCTCGCTCCGGAAATAGCATTGGAACTGTCTGTCTTGGAGAAAGGATCGATATCGATAACTTGTGTGCTAAGAATCTTGCTGTCGTCTACGCCACCTACGGTATTGTAGCCCAAGGCCAGGTTTCCACCAACGCGAATATGGCGGTCTGCGGCAAAACTGCCAGAAACCAACACGCCCAAGACCGCCATTGCCAGAACAAAAAGCTTATTCTTCATAGTAAACCCCATAATGAAATTCAAATTAGTTTATATCTAATAAAAAAGAAGTCCCCTGTCAACGAACTTTTGCTTTACCTTTGCCCTGTCCTCCCCCTCCACTCGCTGTCCTCCCGGCCCCCACTCGCTGTCATTCTATATTTAAATTAGGTTAAAATTAAACAAAAAGAAAACCGCAGAGCTG
>JABUUR010000319.1 GCA_021443065.1 Fibrobacter sp. | reverse complement strand
CCCAACGTCTTGACGGTGGCCACGGGCATGGCGGAACATAACGCCTACGCCCACGACTTTATCCGGGCTTGCCGCTGGATTATCGACAACTTGCCCGGTGTGCGGATTTCCGGGGGACTGTCCAACTTGAGTTTTGCTTTCCGCGGAAACAATTACCTACGCGAGGCCATGCATTCTACATTCCTGCATTACGCAACCCCCAACGGCATGGGCATGGCGATCATGAACCCTGCGGCAGCGGTGGAATACAAGACCATTCCCATGGAACTTCGCATGGCCATAACCGAGGTGTTTTTCAATACCCATCCGGAATCCAGCGAAGAACTGATTGAAATTGCGGGACGCATGAACGCCGCCCAGCAGGCGGCCAAGGAAAGGGGCTCCAAGTATGACCCCAAGGCGATTTTTGCCGTAAGCGCTGGCTCTTGCGCCGGGGCTGCGGAAAATGAAAACGCAAATAATGTTTCGGTGCAGACAACTCCGGAACAACGGTTGCAGGAGGCTCTCCTGAAGGGGACTTCTACAACCTTACAGCCGGACCTGATGGAGTTGATCAACCGGGGCGACAGTCCTGTGAATATCATCTCTGGACCGCTGATGGACGGCATGAACGAGGTGGGCCGCCTTTTTGGCGAAGGCAAGATGTTCTTGCCCCAGGTGGTGAAAACGGCCCGCACCATGAAAAAGGCCGTGGAAATTCTCCAGCCCTACATCGAGGCGGGAAAATCCGACGACGCCTCCGCCACCTCCCGAGGGAAAATTGTCATCGCCACCGTGAAGGGTGACGTTCACGACATCGGAAAGAACATTGTCTCCGTAATCATGGCCTGCAACGGCTTTGAAATGGTGGATCTGGGGGTGATGGTTCCTGAAGATGTCATCGTGAAGGCGGTTATCGAGAACAAGGCCGATGTCTTGAGCCTTTCGGGATTGATTACGCCCTCCCTGGAAGAGATGTGCACTGTGGCTCGGGCTATGCAGGCTGCCGGATTGAACATTCCCATTATCGTGGGTGGGGCGACCACTTCGCCTACACACACCGCGGTAAAGATCGCCCCCTGCTATGAAGGCCCCGTATTCCACGTTCGCGACGCCGCCAGCAACCCGGGCCTTGTGGCAAGGCTTTTGGACGCCTCCACCCGGGAAGAGACTATCGAGGAAAACCGCAAGGAACAACAGCGTATTCGGGATGTGCAGTCGGGCAAGTTGGCCGCCAAGGCAGACGCCATGGCCGCTGCGGAATCCTCACCCTTGGAACGTCGATTCCTGTGGGACTGGTCGAAGTACAGCCCGGTGCAGCCTCCCTTCATGGGCGAATGCAAAATGTCGCATATCCCTCTGGAGAAGGTCGTCCCGCTGATCAGTTGGGAATACTTCTATTTTACCTGGAAGGTAAAGCCGGACTGCGAGGAGGCCAAGAAGCTTCGAGCTGATGCAGAAAAACTCCTTGCAGAATTGAACAAGCCGGAATACGCTCTCCGCGGGGTGCAGGCATTCTATGCAGCCGCCGGAACGGAGAACTCTATTCTATTCAATGCGGAGAATGCAGACGGAAGTCTGGTCGAAATCCGCACCGCCCGCCAGCAGAATCCTGAGGGGACTTGCCTTGCCCTCTGCGACTACGTGGCTCCCCTGAATGCGAAAACAGCCAGTGTATTTAATGCGTCCCGTGGGGACAAGCTGTTCCGCGACATTGCGGGTGCCTTTGCTGTGACGGTGAGCGAATCTCTGGAAAGGCGGTTGTCCAACCTGAAGGAAACCTTGGGCGGAAGCGACTACGACGTACTTCTGTTGCAGACTGTGGCGGACCGCCTTGCCGAAGCGGGCGCGGAATACCTTAGCCGCAAACTTGCCGCTGAATCCAACTGGAACGGCATTCGCCCGGCTGTGGGTTACCCGGTGCTCCCCGACGTGAAGGAAATTTTCAACGTGGCAAAGCTCATCGACTTTGACAGTGTGGGAATCAGTCTTACGGAAAACGGCGCCATGTATCCCCAGGCCTCTGTCAGCGGGCTCTACATCAGCCACCCGGAAATCGAGTACTTCAACGTGAAGGGGTAGGGACGGTTATCAGTTATTGATGATGCTGGAGGGGATCCCGGGTCAAGCCCGGGATGACATAAAACGAAGCCCGGGATGACATTGTGGGTGGGATCCCGGGTCAAGCCCGGGATGACATTGTGGGTGGGATCCCGGGTCAAGCCCGGGATGACATATGATGCCCCCTGGCCCCCAACGAAAAGCATCACTGCACTCTGAAGTTTCCGTGGTAGTTCCAGCTCCATTGATTGGGATGCTCGGAAATCCATGATTCGACTTCTTTAGCGATGCTCTTTACCAAGGTGGCGCTGCCTTTATTGTCTTCTGAAGTTCGATTTTTTATCAATTCGTTATATTGGGGCGGGTAGTACTTTTCAAAACGGATGACAATCCGGCCCTTGAAATCAGATTTTCTTGACTTGCCTTGCCGTGGTTGCGTAAAGGTTCGGAAGGTGACGATTCCTGCGCCCATTTGATTGACAAGCTCCGGCAATTTCAGGTACAAGGTGGAATCTTTCCCGAAGAGTTTCACCTTGTTCCCTTTGGTATTTTTGCCCTGGTCAATGACCATGGCCAAAATCCCGTTTCCGCTAAGGTCGCTGCCCGGATTCTCGGGATTTTTTTTGAACAAATTTCTAAGGAGGGCTCGTGATTGGTCCGGCCTGTATTCCGTTAAATTTCTGTGGCTGCGAAACTCCTGGATTACCCGGCGCAGTGCACCGTCCTTGAGGGTGTCGGTCACCAGATGCACGTTGTTGCTGTAACGGCAAAGGCTGCGGTGCAAAAGTTCGAAGGAACCCTGGTGAATGCTGATGGCGGCAACGGGCCCTCCTGCGATGCCTTTTTCCAGGTTGCCATTTAACGCGTCCCGTAGGATTTCTTCGTTTTCAAATACAATGCGAGAATTTGTCCGCCACAATCCGGCGAGACCGCGGTACGAATCAATGGCGTTCCAGTAGATTCCGCGAAAAACTTCTTCTGCGGAACAGCGGTTTTCCATGGTTTTTCCCAAGGCATCTTCTAAATGTTTTTCAGCGCGCCCAAAGGCCCGCTCCCTGTGTAGCGCCTTGTAAACGGGAAAAGTCAACCTGAATAGAATGCCAAAAAAGAAGTCCGGCAAACGTAAAACAATGAAAAATAGGACTTTGTATGCAAAGTATTTCACTTATTTTTCGTCGAATTCCAAAATGCCCTTGCCCAATTCTCTTTCGAAGGTTCTGCGGTTAAGGTTTTCGCCGGCGTAACTGATGGTGGGCGAAATTTCATAGAGCTTGTTGGGATTCACTTCGACGTTTGCCTTTTTCAGCCATTCCTTATGGAGTTTGCCTATCATGATTCTCGCAGTCTCAGGGCTGTCGCACCCCTCGGCATTTTTCACCGGGCTGAATTCTTCTTCGCGGACAACGCCGAAGGGCATCATGGTACCGAGTTGCGGGAACGAGTCAAAGAGGAACTGTTCGAATTTCCAACAATTTTCTATGCCGCAAACAGTCTTGCGGGCTGTGTGCCACGGGAGCTTGCTTGTCTGCAACTTGCGCAAACCCTCGATTTTGAACAAATGAATGGCGATGTTTCCGCCGTCGAAGGTCAGGCTGCCGTCGGGATTGGTCATGTCCCGATATTCCTCGGGAAGGTCGCTGTATTCCACGACGCCGGGCTTCTTGTTCTGGAATGCGAAAATGCCTACCTTTTCGTTTGCGTTCGCCTTATGGACTACCTTGGAGGCACTCATGCTGCGGCCTTCGCTTGCAAGGGCCCCGATAAAGGCAGGGTCGCAAATGCGGCAAAGCGCATTGTCTACGCTGTACAGGAATACGTACTTGACTCCTCGTTCAATGAGCCACGCCAAGGTGCCGCTCTGGGAAAGAGCCCTGAAGCATCCGCCGTTACCGTCGGGAACAAGGGCCAACCTGTCGCCGTCCAGGACCGCCTTACCGTCGGGAGAAAGCGCGCAGAGGGTGCCCTGCTCAAAGAACCGGATGTTTGTACGGTCCATGCCGAAGAAATTGTTCTCGGTAAAGAAATTGACGGTGGCCTCGTGATTCAAGGGGCTGGTCATGATGCACCAGGGAATGGCATGGCCTACCTGTGCCGAAAGATTCTGCAGACGCTCCGCCTGGAGTTGGAAAAGGCTCTTGTGGCTGGGAAGCCCGATGTCGAACATTCCCTTGGGACCGTCAAAACCCAGGCGGGATCCTTGGCCGCCCGCCACAAGGAATGCGGCCACCTGACCCTTGCCCAAAAGGATTTCGCCGGTTTCTTTCCAGTAATCGTAACGAAGGTCGTCGCTTGCAATCTTGAAGGGCATGGGCCTCAAGTCGGAAGAAACGTTGTCGATTAGACTTGCTGCGGATTTTTCGGCATGAAGAGCCTTCAGTTCTTTCCAGTCCTGGGTCGATATGTCCCGTTCCAAGTTTTTCCGGGCGTCGCCGGTCAAGTTTTGTAAATGTGCGGCCAATTCGCTTTGACCGTTGTCTTTCAAAGTTTCAAGAATATCCACGACGGACCTCGTAAAAAACTATCGGATACCGAAGAAAATCACCATGCTTACAATCAGCGCGAAAATGCTGATCAAGTGCATTCTCCAAACGATTTTGGAATTCATTAGGGGTTTGCTGGGGAACAGCCCCTCCCACTTTTTTTGATAGTGGTGGTGTAGCGGTGCGCAAAGGAAAATGCGTTTTCCAGTGCCGGTAACCTTCTTGGTTATCTTGAACCCCAGGATTTGCAGCAAGACGGAACAGGCTTCGGCAATGATGATTATGCAGACGATGGGGTAGAAAAGGCCTGCCTGGACCAGGATGAACATGATGCCTATGGCAGCCCCGAAGCCTACGGAGCCTGCATCGCCCATGTAGATTTCGGCAGGGGGGCTGTTGAACCACAGGTAGGCAAGCAATGAGCCTGCAATGGACATGGCCAGGGGGAACAGTTCATCGCAACCCGGCAGGTAAGGCACGCTCAGGTACTGGCTGAAAATGAAGTTGCCGCTGACATAGGCCACCAAGCCCACGAAAACCATGCTGGTTAAAATGGGCACTGAAACGAGACTGTCCAGGCCGTCGGTAAAGTTGGTGCCGTTGGCGCTTGCCGCAATCACGAAGGTCATGAACGCCACAAAAATCCAGTTGGGAAGGTGTATCTGGAAAACATCGTGTGGGAAAAAGGGAACCGTCAGGTCGCCCTTCAGTTCCGGGATGAACTTGTAGCAGAATATGGCGACCACCAGGCTGAACAGGAAATAGAGGAAAAGTCGGAGTGAACTGGAAATGCCGTCGGCCTTGTCCATGTAGTCGGCGGCTTTCAACTTACCAAGTTTTATCAGGCGCTTGGCACGAACCTTGGCCACGTCGTCAATGGCACCTACGGCGGAGAAGGCGGCGAGCACCACCAGCGTGGAAATGGTGTAGCCGTTCATTTTGCAAACCAGCAGGGAAACGATTTCTACGACCACCACCAGGAGCAAACCTCCCATGATGGGGGGCGACTTGCTTTTGCCATCCTTGTCAAAATCGCTGGTGGCATCCAGAGATTGCAGCTTACGTATGTAGGTTGGCATCAGGGTCAAGACCATGATGATGGAGAGCAGTGCGGCAACTCCTGCACGGAAAAGACGTCCGTCAAACAGGTCGATGCTCGTAACGTGATAAAGCCATTGACAAAGCATAATCGTATCTACAAATGAATAATTCCGTCAAGAATTTAAAAACTTTTTGATTGTATGTAAGCGCTACGACCTGCGAAAAGGCCGTATTTTGGACCACTTGCAAAATCATGTGTAAAAAACTTGGTATTCAGTAGTCGGTTGTCAGTTATCGGTTTAAAATATCATGAGCCTTTG
>JABUUR010000383.1 GCA_021443065.1 Fibrobacter sp. | reverse complement strand
ACGGATTCGCTAACGGTCTTGTTCATCTTCCAGTTACCAGCAATGATATACTGACGCATAATTAACTCCTTGAAAGGTTTAAAATTTAACGAGCGAAAATTTAGTAAAAAAAAGACCGCCAGGGGAGGTCCGGGCGGCTTTTGTCAATAAATTTTGATTGGCTTTGGCGATTAATAGTTGCTACTATGCTTGGACTGGGGGGCCGGAGAGCCTCCGTAACGGTCGCCTTCGATCTTTTCCAAAATCCATTCGCCTTCGTAGCCCTTGAGTCGGGCCTGGTCGGGGTGCTTCCAGAAAAGGCGTGTGATGAGTTTGCCTTCGCGGGTGTAGTATTCCCAGACGCTGGTGGTTTCGGTGGAGGTCTCGTGGTCGGGAGGGCCCCAAAGCAGGTTGACCATGTCGTTGGTCATGCCTTCTTCAATATAACCCTGCTTGAAAACGTCCTTGAGACGCTTGTCAATGCCCATACTTTCCTTGATGGCGAAGTATTCGCGTTCGTATTCCTTACGGCCTTCGCCGCGTTCAATAAGAATAGGCGAAGAATAACGGCTGGCGCATGCCCAAAACATGAGGGCGCTTACGCCGAGCAAGCACAAATGAGAAAGCTTCATAGTGTTTCCTTTAAAATTTGATGACCACAAAATAAGAATTATCTAGCCTAATAGTTGAAAATATTTTTAATTTTACATTGAAATGACAAGATGTAAGGGAATTTTCGAGATTTTTTTGCTTCTGATGGCGCTGCTGACTGCCGGTGCCAGTGCTGCGGACTATGGTTCCCTGAATCGGGCCGGGCTGGGTTACGGCCCCAACATGTCCTTGAATTTCATGGGTAACACCCCCTTGGTGTGGGGACAGTGGCTGCCACAGGCCTTTGGAGAGGTCCACTACACTTGGCTTGAACCTATGGGTGAACTGGACTATGGCCACAAGCCCGGTGCCAAGGATTCCTATTGGCGCCTGGATGCCGCCGTGGAGGCGAACCCCTTTATCGGGGGGTACAAACTGGGAATGGGTATCCGTCCTTTCCGCAGCACGATAATCTTTGAGGCCAATGTCACTTACGAAAGTTACCTGTACTTCCGTTCCAACGTAGAGATGGTCACTGCCGAGGTGGAGGGCAGCGGCGAAATAGCCCGGACCTGGAATGCGGACCATATCACAGACAACATTTGGAAAAAGGAGTCCGCCTGGGACTACGCCCAGTTCATAGATTTCGGCATTCACATGGGTTACGCCTTTGAACGGGGTTCGATTCTCGGCTTGAACATACACTACATCCTTTCCGACATCAGCACGGATTTCGATGGAAAAAGTTACGACTACGAGCTGAACATGCCTGTGTTCAGCAGGGATTTCATGATTGCGTTTGAACTGTACGGCTATGTCCCCCTGACAAAACACCTGGTTATGGTGGGCAAGTCCAATTACTATAGAACGGGATGGCTGCGCAACAATAATTCCATCCAAAAGGAATCCCTAGGGTACGGTTTGTCTACAATCGGCCCACTCGTCACGTGGAGTGACGGTCGTCAGAATCTATCGCTGAAGGTGGGTGGCTGGCGGCGTATCGGCGATTCCTTTTACAACGGGTCACTCTCTCAGCAATTCCTGGTTCAACTTGAGTATCAGTGGTATTTTTCTTTCCCCTCTCGCGGGAATCTTTCGGAATAAGTCCGGTTCTTCGGGCTTGGGACGTTTTTCTATGTTCGTTTTGAGGGGGTCCTGTTCCAGGGCCTTGATGGGGTAGGCGGAACGGATCCAAAGTTCTCCGCTGTAACGCTCGCTTTCAAGTTTTACAAGGGTGGGCAGGATTTCGCTGGAATATACCTTCCACTGCCTGATGGTGAATGTCCGTGATTCCTTGCGGGCCCCTCTCATGGTGACTTTCCCGGGCTGGGGGAGGGTGTCGGCCACGAGGCTCCACCACATGTTGGAGAATGTTGTAGAGAAAATGTTGGGCTTTTGCTCCGAGGTATCCTTGCACAGGAATTGTCCGTTGGCCAAAAGTTCCATGTCGTCCAACTTCAGGGGGGTGTCGCCGATGTTCTCCTTCAGGTGGTGCTGTGCCAACTGCCGCTTGATTCTTGTATCGGGAAAAAGAATGTAGCGGTACGCCCCTGCGGTGATGAAATTGAATTGGGGGTGATTGGGAAGGTGCACGAAGAAGGTGTCCAGGCTTTCTGGATGGTGCCGCCATTCGGTGTATATGCTGGAACGGGAATTTTGCGCGTTCACGAAGTGACCTTCGATATTTACGACCATGGGGGAATTCAACAGAAAATGGGGGCAAGAACTTTGACCCATGGCCGCGGTTGCCACCAGTGCGCTGAATATGGATGAAACTGTAAAACCCCTAAGCATGGGAGGCAAGATAGTAAAAAAGTTATTCGTAGGTGGTAGGGAGTGTTGCGGGCTGAACCCTGAGAAAGCCGGAGAGTCTCGGGATAATTATGCTGCCGTTCCGGGCAATTCATGCTGTCATCCCGTGCAATTCATGCTGTCATCCCGGGCAATTCATGCTGTCATCCCGTGCTTGACCCGGGATCCCATAGTGACTTAGATCCCGGCGCGGGGGCCAGGATCCCGGGCTTGACCCGGGACCCACTCTTGCCTTGTCATCCCGGGCTTGACCCGGGATCTCGTAGTGACTTGGATCCCGGCGCGGGGCCAGGATACCGGGCTTGACCCGGGATCCCATAGTGACTTAGATCCCGGCGCGGGGCCTGGATACCGTGCTTGACCCGGGATCCCATAGTGACTTAGATCCCGGCGCGGGGGCCAGGAAGACAGAAATTTTTCCTTGTGCAAGAAACTCCGGCTGAATCCAATGGCTAAAGATCCAGTCGGAGTTATTTTAAGGAAGAAACATCACTTGACGGTTATGCGTCTTCGGAAATCTCGATTTCGTCGTCGGCAGAGACTGCGTCGCCGTCGTTAAGCTTGAAGAGTTCCACATCCTTCATGCTTTCGCGAATCTTGGTCTCGATTTCGTTGCAGAGTTCCGCATTGTCCTTCAAGAACAGGCGTGCATTTTCGCGACCCTGGCCGATGCGTTCGTTGTTGTAACTGAACCAGGAACCGCTCTTCTGGATGATGTCCATTTCGGTGGCAAGATCCAGGATGGACGCCTCGCGAGAAATGCCGCAGCCGTAGAGAATGTCGAATTCGCACTGGGTGAAGGGGGCCGCCACCTTGTTCTTGACAATCTTTACGCGGGTGCGGTTGCCGATGACGTCTTCGCCGTCCTTGATGGCTGCGATGCGGCGGATGTCGATACGCTGGGTTGCGTAGAACTTAAGGGCGTTACCGCCGGTGGTGGTCTCGGGATTGCCGAACATCACGCCAATCTTCATGCGCAGCTGGTTGATGAACAGCATGCAGGTGTTGGACTTGGACAGAATGCCGGTGAGCTTACGCAGAGCCTGACTCATGAGGCGGGCCTGCAGGCCCACGTGGTTGTCGCCCATTTCGCCGTTGATTTCGGCCTGGGGCACGAGGGCTGCCACCGAGTCGATCACGATGATGTCGATGGCGCCGGAACGGACGAGGGTTTCGGCGATGTCCAGGGCCTGTTCGCCGGTGTCGGGCTGGGAAACCAGCAGGGATTCGATATCTACACCCAACTTGCGGGCGTAGACGGCGTCAAAGGCGTGCTCGGCATCGATGAAGGCTGCCACACCGCCAAGCTTCTGGGCTTCGGCAATGGCGTGGAGGGTGAGGGTGGTCTTGCCGGAAGATTCCGGTCCGTAAATTTCGATAATACGGCCGCGGGGGAAACCTCCTACACCCAGGGCCATGTCCAGCTGGATACAGCCGGAGGGAATGACCGGGATGTCTTCGATGGGCTGCTGCCCAAGAGCCATGATGGAACCCTTACCATAATTCTTTTCAATCTGGGCAATGGCGGCCTCGACTGCCTTTGCCTTGTCTGCGGAAAGGTTGCTGGTAGCATTGTTTGTCTTTTTAGTCATTGTTGACTCCGTTTTTTGTTTTCTGTTTTCAAATATATAAATTAGTGTTCTTTTGTGCAAGTGCTTTTTCGTGTAATTATTTCGAAATAAAGTTTGCACAACACCTTATACACGCTTTTTTCTCGGATTTGAGTACGGTTTCCTGTAAAATTTTCGCAAAAAATTTCAGTTTTTTGACTATTTGCCACCGCCATCCAAACCGTACCCACCGGTTTGCCGGGTTCTTCACCCCCTGGGCCTGCGATTCCGGTGGTGGCCACCGCCCATTCGCAGTGGAATTGACGACGGGCGCCTTGGGCCATGGCTTCCACAGTTTCTGCGCTGACTGCGCCTACGGTATCGAGAATTTCGGAAGGAACCCCGAGCAGATCTTGCTTGACTTGGTTCTGGTAGGCGACGATGCCCCCTGCAAGCACTGCCGAAGACCCGGGAATGTCTACCAGGTGGCTTGCCACGAGGCCCCCTGTGCAGGACTCGGCTGTGGCAACCATTTCGCCTCGCTTCGAGAGTGAATCCTTTATGTCCCGGGCCAACTTCTGGATTTCGTCTTGGAGTTCGGCCTGTGTTAAAGAATCAAGTTTGTTTTGCATTTCGGTTCCTTTGATGACTCAAATATACAAATAATTTATGACAAAAAATGACAATTTTAAAATTTCTTCGAAAAAATTTAAAAGAGTCTTCTTTTGCGCGGGTGTAAAAATAGTTCTGTCCGTAGTTTTATATATTTGCATCGATGAAATCTCGTTCCTTTATGGTCGGTTTGGCCCTGGTTTTGTTGCTTTCTGTGTTCGCTTTTGCCGGTTCTCCGCTGCAAAAGGGGGGTACGGGCATTGAATCCATCGACACTCTGTCGGTAAACGAGTGGGATATCCCTACGGAGCATAACTCCCTGCCTGCCACCATGCTGTTTAGCGTTTTACCTGGTGGCGGTCAGTATTATACCGGCCATTACGTTCGTGGCGGATTTATTACGGCTATCGAACTGGCCCTGGTCTACGACGTGTTCTTTAACAAGTCCTATCAGTACGACCGCGTTCTGGAACAGGCGAAACCTTTCCAGGACTCTGTTTCACGCTACACCAGCCTGATTATGGAATGCTCATCCCGCGACAGCATTTCCATTTACCAGAGCCGTCGCTTGGACTACTTGAACCGTGTGCGGGCCTTCAATGACAAAAAAATGGAACAGGAAGACTTGCGCAAGGCCGAAATGGCGTGGCTGTACGGAGTCCAGCTTTATGGAATGTTCGATGCCTTTGGCATTTGGTACAACAACAATCATAGAAGTGTAGAAGAACGTAGCTTGGTAAAGGCTTTGCTGTGGGGCTTGATTCCCGGCTTTGGCCAAATGTACAACGGGGAATTCGGCAAGGCGGGCCTGTTGTACATGAGTTTCATCGGGGCTAGCGTCAGCGTGTGGACCTCCCAGAATATGGTGAACTACTACCTGGACCGCAAGCATCTTTTGGAGGCGGAAAAATCCAATTCAGCGGAACTGGACCGCATTAACGAAAGGGTGACGTATTACAGGAAAAACAGGAACTTGTACATTTGGGCGTCCGCATTACTTTATCTGTACTCCCTTGGCGATGCCGTGGTAGATGCTTTGCTGGGGGACTTTGACAACCCCATACACATGGCGGTGTCCCCCAATCTGGATGGCGGTGCCCAAGCCTTTTTTACCTTTGATTTTTGATTCCCCTGTCATCCCGGGCTCGCCCCGGGATCTCCGTCCCGACCTGTCATCCCGGGCTTGACCCGGGATCTCCGTCCCGCCTTGTCATCCCGGGCTTGCCCCGGGATCTCCGTCCCGCCTTGTCATCCCGGGCTTGACCCGGGACCCACTCTTGCCTTGTCATTCTATATTTAAATTAGGTTAAAATTAAACAAAAAGAAAACCGCAGAGCTGG
>JABUUR010000017.1 GCA_021443065.1 Fibrobacter sp. | reverse complement strand
GTCCCGGCTCCCCGGATCAAGTCCGGGGCAGGCTTAGGCCGGGAGGACAGTGCGGGGGGAGGTCCCGGCTCGGGGGCCGGGATGACATTCAAGCGGGAGAGGTCCCGGGGCGAGCCCGGGAGGACAGTGCGGGGAGGAGATCCCGGGGCAAGCCCGGGATGACAGTGCGGGGAGGAGATCCCGGGGCAGGCTTAGGCCGGGAGGACAGTGCGGGGGGGAGATCCCGGGGCGGGGGCCGGGATGACTGTGCTGGGGAGGAGATCCCGGCGCGGGGGCCGGGAGGACAGGTTGCGGGAGAGGTCCCGGGGCGAGCCCGGGAGGACAGGTTGCAGGGGGAGATCCCGGCGCGGAGGCCGGGATGACAGTGCGGAGGGGGATCCCGGGGCAAGCCCGGGATGACAGAACAGCGGAGATCCCGGTTCGGGGGCCGGGATGACATTCAAGCGGGAGAGGTCCCGGGGCAAGCCCGGGAGGACATTCAAGCGGGGGCCGGGAGGACAGAAGGTAGTTTATTCGTGATGGTGTTCGCAGCAACCGCCGTAGGCGTGGTCGTGGCTGCCCAGCACACGGTGGGGTATGCCGTGGGCAATCAGGTCCACTTCGCAACCGTAGGCGTCCGTAATCATTTCGCGGGTGAGGCTGGAGCCTTCGTGGTAGTGGACACTCTTGTTGACGCAGACAATGCTTTTCACCCGATTGGAAAGAGCCATCAAATCGTGAGTCACCACAACGATGGTCATGGCGCTGCTGAATTCCGCCAACATGTTGTATAGATTTTCCTGGCCGGCGGCGTCTATGTTGTTGCTGGGTTCGTCCAGAAACAGAATGCGTGGATTGCACACCAGGGAGCGGGCTATCAAGGCCCTCTGGCGTTCGCCGCCGCTAAGTTCCCCCAGGCGTCGTTCCAGGTAACCTTCCATGTGGACCTTGGCAAGGGCGGCGGCCACTTCGGGCGACTTAGGAGACAGCCCGGCTTTTCCAAGGGCCACACACTCCCCCACCGTAATGGGAAACTCGATGTTGCGGTTGGTGTTCTGGGGTACATAGCCCACAGCCACCTTGGCCGTAGGGACCTTTTCGCCAAAAAGGCGGACATCGCCGGACTGGGGTTTCAGCAGTCCCACAATAAGGCGCATCAGAGTGGACTTGCCTCCCCCATTGGGCCCGATGATCGCCACGAAATCATTTTCCTCGATTTCCAGGTTCACGTTGGAAAGCACGGGGGTCTTGCCGTAGGCAAAGGAAAGATTGCTGATTTCTATGGCGTTCATTTTTTACCGATAAAACTATTCACTGTGCTATTTTTTTACGTTGTCCTGGATAGCCTTGATCAAGGCCCGGATGTTGGATTCGTAATCAAAGGCCAGGGGGTCCGTTTCCAGGATGACTGCGTTCAACTCTTTTGCAATGGTTGCGGCGGAGCGCTTGCTGAACTGAGGTTGCACAAAGACAATGCCCACATGGTTTTCCTTGCCTGTCTTGATCAAGTCAAACACGTCCCGCGGTTTCGGCTCCTTGCCCTTTACTTCTACCGTAAGCTGGGTCATTCCGTAATCCCGGGCAAAGTAACCGTACGCCGGGTGAAATACGATAAAGGTTCTTGACTCCGGCGAAAGTTTTTCGATGGTCGTTCGCAATTCCAGGTCTTGATTCGCAAGACGTTGCATAAGCTTGGCAGAGCGAGCGCGGTACTTATCGGCATGGGGTTCATCCAACGAGGCCAGCGCTTCGCAAACGTTGTGGGCGACCCTCTGCAACTGCAACGGCGACGTCCATAAATGAGGGTCCAGGTCCCTGTCTTCGGGATGGTGATGCTTGCCACCCTCGATCCAGTCGATGCCGTTGGACAATGCAAAGACCTTCACCATTTTATTCACCCCCGTGAAGCGGGGAAGCCAGGCTTCGTCTATGCCGGAGCCGTCACTGAAGTAGGCGACAGCCTTGGAAAATTCCTTCAGGGAGGATGGCTTGGGTTCGAAGGTATGGGGGTCTGCACCGGGAGGCACCAAGGCCACCACATCTACATCGGAGCCGCCGATTTCTTGGACAATGCTTGCGTAGGGCTGCAAGGTCACAGCCACCGTCAACTTGGCGGCAAAGACAGGAACACAAAGCAACAGAGCCCACAGGAATTTTCCCATCAAAGCCTTCCTTCGAAAAAGCCGTCGAAATCGATATCGCTGACCATCTCCACCACGTATTCGGGCTTGATTTCAAGTTTTTCAAGGTCCTCGCGCTTGGTTTCGCCGCAGAGGGGCAGTACAAAACGGCAGCCAGACTGCCTAGCCAATTCAAAGTCCGTATAAAGGCGGTCGCCGACAAAAAGTATTTCTTCGGGGCTGTACTTTTTAAGCAAGTCCGAGAGCATTGCAGGATTGGGCTTGCCAAAACTGCGTTCCGGCTCTACTCCGTAGGCCGTCTTGAGCAGAGCCATGAAGCTACCGATATCGGGCACGGGGCCGTTGGCATCGGGGCAGACAAAGTCCGTGTGGGTTACCCAAAAGGGGATTTTCCGTTGCACACGGAAACTTAGTTCGCAAAGATCCCGATAGTCAAATGAATTGTGGTAGGCCACAAGCACCAGTTCCGTCTCGGCGACGCTGGGCCGCAAGTTCAGGGACGGGTCCTGGGCGGCAAACCATTCTGTCACCTCGGGATTGGCAAAGAAAAAAACGTTCTTGATGCCTTCTTCGTGAATTGCTTCCAGTGAAAGGTACAATGCAGAGATAATCGCCCCGTCGGCAAGGGGCAAGCCCATGACCTTCAGTCGATTTTCGTAAAATACCGGAGACTTGCTGGTGTTGTTGCTCAGATAATAGACCGGGACCCGGCTGGCCACGCGATTTACCGTTTTGACAGCCTTGGGATAAGGCCTGCCGCTGAGGTAGAGCGTACCGTCCAAATCAAACACCACTGCTTTTACGGGCTTGCGACTTTGCATGGGCCATAAGATAGCAAAATAAACTATCTTTCTTTCCATGAAAACACCTGACAGCCGTTTCTATTGTCCCTTGATAACCCCAGGAATCCTGGAACTGGATGAAAACGAAAGCACCCACGCCGTTCGCGTGTGTCGCGCCGCTGTAGGTGACGTGTTGCAGTTGTCCGACGGGCTGGGGCATTATGCCGACGCAACAATCGTCAAGGCGGACCAGAAGGCGTGCCAAGTCCAGGTGGATACCGTGGAAAATGTTTCCGCGGAACGCCCCAAGGTCTCCCTGGCAATCGCCTGCCTCAAGGACGACGCCCTGGAAGAAGTGGTATTCCACGCGGCTCAGACGGAAATTGACAAAATCATATTCCTGCGGACGGACTTTTCCCAGGAGCCCAAGAATTCCGACTTGAAAAAGACTGTGCGGCGGGCCGAATCGAAAGCCCTGGTAAGCCTGAAACAATCTAAAAAGCCTTGGCTTACCCAGGTGGAAGGCCCGGTGGAATTCGGTCAGTGGCTGAACCAGTACAAGGGGGACCTGGTGCTTTGCGACATGGACGGAAACGAAGCCCCGAACATCCAGGAACAGAAAACCGCCACCACGCTGCTGGTGGGGCCCGAGGGTGGATTCTCCCCCACCGAAATCCAGGCCGTCAAGGATTTTAAAAACGGGAACGTTCATCTGATGAAACTGGGAAACACCCGGCTCAGGGCAAGAACGGCCGCAATTATCGCCCTAGGAAAAATCGTCTGTTAACACCTTTCCGTAATAATTTTGTATAATTCACATAGGAAATTCTGTAATATTCTCACGAGGTTAAGGAGTTTGTCGTGATTTATTATTTGGTTACAACCCTCATTATTTCTTTTGTGAACATCGGCTTGTTGATGGTCGTCAACTCCAAAAGGTCGACATCCTACTTCACGGCCATGTTCTATGTGATTACCATCCAACTTGCAGGCCACGTTTTCCTGGCGTTGTCCAGCAACATCGAAGAAGCAATCCTTGCAAACAAGATGGCCTACATCGGTGCGGTGTTTATCCCGGCGCTTTTCTTTTTAGGGGAACTCACCATTTGCAACATCAAGCCCCCCAGGGCGGTGCGCATAGGCATTTTCTCTTTCAGCACAATAGTCTTGTGCTTTGCCTTTACCGCGGGCTTTAGCGACATTTTCTACGAGAGCGTCACCCTTGTGCAGAACAAGGGCGTCACCGACTTTACCGCGGAATTCGGCCCGGCCCACAAGCTGTTCAACATCATGTTGTTCATCTACCTGATTTCGGGCATTTGCGTTCTGGTGTATTCCCTGCTGAAAAAAAGGAATTTTTCGTACCGCAACTTGCAGGCTTTGGCGATCATCGCCTTCCTGAGTATCGGGGCGTTCTTCATCTTTAGGGAACTGGGCTGTGACATGCTGGCCATGCCCTCCATTTACATCGGTGTGGAATTCATCATGCTTTGCATTATCCGCCGCATAAGCATGTACGATATCGAAGGTACAGTGCGCGACACCCTGGAATACCAGAACGAAAACGCCTACTTGTCCATTTCCAAGAACCGCAGCTACATCGGGTGCAACGATATCGCCGCCCATTATTTTCCTGTTTTAAAGACATTCCGCATCGATTCCAAGATTCGGGAATCCGACGAATTCGGGAGCATTCTCATAAAGCTCATCGAAAAGTTCAATCCGGAAAATCTTTGCCAGGTGGATTATTTCCAGTACGGCAACAAGCACTACAAGAGCGTGCTACGGCACCTGTACCACGGTTCCAGGGTGTGCGGCTACCTGTTCCGCATCGAAGACGACACCAAGGTGCAGCGCTACATAAAACTTTTGGACAAGTACAACACCGACCTGGCCATGGACGTGCAGAACAAGGATTCCCACATTCAGGCCATGCAGGAGCAATTGATTATCGGAATGTCCAACATGGTGGAGAACCGCGACAGCAATGCGGGAGGGCACATCAAGCGGACAAGCCAGGTGGCAAAGATCCTGATTAACGAGATGAAAAAGGACGAGTCTTTTAGGCACATGAACAAGTTCTTTAACGCGGTCGTCAAGGTCGCCCCCATGCACGACTTGGGAAAGATTGCGGTGGACGATACCATTCTGCGTAAGCCCGGAAAGTACACCGCCGAGGAGTTCAATGTCATGAAGACCCACTCCGAGAAGGGGGCGGCCATTGTGGAAAACCTCCTGAAGGACGTGGAGTCCCAGGAACTGATTACCATAGCCAAGAACGTCACCAACTTCCACCACGAGCGTTACGACGGTAGCGGCTACCCCATGGGACTGAAGGGTGACGAAATCCCGCTGGAAGCAAGGATCATGGCTGTAGCCGATGTTTACGACGCCTTGGTCAGTCGCCGCAGCTACAAGGAGCGCATGACTTATGCGGAGGCGTACGACATTATCGTGAGTTCCATGGGAACGCACTTTGACCCGATGCTGAAAAAGTTCTTCATCAACTGCCATAAGGAAATTGAAGCTTTTTACGACAGTTGCAATGAGGCATAAGACAGATCCCGGGTCAAGCCCGGGATGACACTCATGCGGAGCCCGGGATGGCATTAATCGGTGGCCGGGATGACAGGTTGCAGGGGGATCCCGGGTCAAGCCCGGGATGACACTCATGCGGAGGCCGGGATGACAGGTGCGGGGAGATCCCGGGGCAAGCCCGGGATGACACTCATGCGGAGCCCGGGATGACATTAATCGAAGGCCGGGATGACGTTGTGGGGTGAGATCCCGGGTCAAGCCCGGGATGACATTAATCAGAGGACGGGATGACAGGTTGCAGGGGGATCCCGGCGCGGAGGCCGGGATGACGTTAATCGAAGGCCGGGATGACATTGTTGGATGAGATCCCGGGTCTAGCCCGGGATGACATTAATCAGAGGCCGGGATGACATTGTTGGATGAGATCCCGGGGCAAGCCCGGGATGACATTAATCGG
>JABUUR010000532.1 GCA_021443065.1 Fibrobacter sp. | reverse complement strand
AATGGAGGTCCCGGGGCAAGCCCGGGAGGACAGGCTGCAACGGAGGTCCCGGGGCAAGCACGGGATGACAAGCTGCAACGGAGATCCCGGGGAAAGCCGGGAGGACAATGTTATTCTACGCGTTCGAAGATGACCAGGGCGCGTTCCTGGGTGCTGTTGGGAATGGTGTAGAAATGCTTTTCCAGTAACTTGTAGCCGTAATCCTCGGGATGGAGGGTCTTGAGTTCGTCGGCTGCGGCAGGGCCTTTCATAAAAAACACTCGGCCACCTACCTTTAGGGAATTTTCCAGACGGGGAAAAGTCTTTTCCATCAGTTCGAAGGCGCGGCTGATGACGCCATCTACGGGGATGGTCATGCTGCGGCTGGTGACCTTGTGACCGAACACGTCGATGTTCTCGAGGCCAAGTTTTTGAATGACCATGTTCAAGAAGTTGATGCGGTTGGGGCGGGGCTCGCAAAGGGTGAGATTGATTTTGGGGTTTACAATCTTCAGGGGGATTCCAGGGAAACCGGCGCCGCTGCCTACGTCAATCATGCGGGCGGGCCATTTTTCCACAAAGGCATTGATCAAGGTGCAGTCGGCGTAGTGGCGCTCCACCATGGTTTCGAAGGCGTTGAGGCGAGTCAAGTCCTGGTCGTCGTTGTTGGCGCGGATCAACTGGTGGTATTCCCAGATTTGTTTCAAGGATTCTTGCTGGAGTTCCACCCCGTAGTAACCCAGCAGTTTTTCGAGGCCAGCAAGCGAAGGGGTGACCCGTTTGCCGTTAAAAAGGGGGAACTCCGTGCGGGGGGCTTTCATGTGGGGAATGAATGCGCTGCCCAGGGCATCGGCACCGCGAGCTGGGGTTTTACCCCAGGATGTCTTGTTGGGCTTTTTTGACCAGTTTGAATTCGCCATAGCCCAAAGTTAGAAATTCTGTAAATTTTTGATCATCATGGGTACGGTTGGGGACAAAAGAACGTGTATAAAGGCGGATAAAAACGGAGAATTGATGTCCAAGATTTGTTCACTGTATTTTTGCATTTTTCTTGTCGCGGTCAGGGGCCTTGCCGTGGGACAGTCCATAAGCGAGTCCCAGGTTTTTGAATGGTGGGACAGCGGTATTGTCAACGCCGAAGAAGCCCAGGAGATGCTGGACCTGATTCAGGAGGGAAACCAGGAGGAGGCGTGCTTTTTGGCAGAGATTTACGCCATGGAAACCTGCGAGAATCAAGGGGACGGGGTGGCGGAGGCTGGTTCGTTGGAGGGTGGTTCGTCAAAGGTTGGAGCGTCGGGAAACGGTTCGTCGGGTCGCAAAAATCTGGCCAAGAAGTCGGCAAGTAAAAGGACCGAAAAGGCCGCCTCGAAAAAAATCCGAGGGCGGTTCTCTTGGAAAGGCCAGGCGGATTCCCTGGGGGCGCTATCCAAGAAACGTTACAACCTGCAACTGGATTTTTACCGGCTCAGCCTGCGGCTGGGCACCCAGAACTTGCTCGTGTACAGGCACAAGGGTGCCGAGGCTTTCTTCGGCCAGATTTCTACCAAGGAACTTGGGAGCAGCGTTCCTCTGGACACCTTGTGGGGCGCAGCCATGTTCTACCCCATGGGGCGTTTTACCCTAGGCGCCCTGCTGGATACCGCGGGAAGCGTCCGAGGTTTTTTGGGATATTCCTTTGACAAGACGGTCTCGGCGAATGCGGTTTACTGGCACAGCCCCACGCAACAGTCTGCGGCGGTGTACGGCAAGTCCGGATGGGGCGAGATCACCCTATGGTCCATAATTGAAAGATGCGGGCTCCATTGGCCGCTGCTCAAGGTTCAGTTGCACGGCAGGGAGCGGCAAGCCGGACGGATTTTCTCCTGGAGGACAACGGCCTACTACCATGGCGACTCCGTTCCGGAGCAGGCCCGCTTGAGCAAGACCCTGCAGAAATACAGATTCTGGGGCGCCCAGAGTTTTTCTTTTGCGGGGGCGGAAAGGGGCAACACGAAAATTACGGCAAGTACCCGAGTGGCCATGCCTCTGGACGGGGATACTGCGTCTGCGAAACTGAAACTGCAAGGAGAATCGGGCCCCCGTTTTTTGAGGATTTCTGCAGGCGCCACCTGCCAGGACGCAGAAAACGGTTGTAGCGCCAGCGACTACAAGTTGCAAGCGAGATGGCAGTTTTTTGACGGGGACGGCCTTGGCGGGGCGTTTCTGCAAGGAAGCGTCAGGAGCGAGTACAGGCGGGGCGATGGATTACAACTTCCGAAACTGGAAGTTGGGGCCGCCTACAGCCAAGGCAGCTTGAACCAGGTTTCCTTGACGCTGATCGCCCCTCGGGGGAACGTTGTCGAGAAGTTCCAGGTCCGCAATCAGGTAAGCATGGGGACTGAAAGGCTCCAAGCAAACTTGGGTGTGACTTTCAGCAGAAGCCGAGGGGAGGAACTTAAAGCTGTGCGCGGGTACATTCAAGTACGAGGGGCGTTTTGACGCAGGGGGTTCCCGGTGCGAGGGCGTTTACTTGAGTATACAAGATTGTCATGATTTTTTTGTTTTGGACGGTGTGGAATTTATAATTTATGTTCACCCAAACACTCCCAGACGCCATTAGGTTACCTCCTTTGCCTGATGGCGTCGTTTTTTTATGGGTTCCCTTTCTCCTGTTTTTTATATTTGAAACATGTTTGTCCCTGCACTCGTTGGCGCAATTTTCTTTTCGCCCTCCATCGGTTTGAATATCGCCCTGGCCCTGGGCGCCCCCCTGGGCATGTACGCCATGAACGGCCGCCATCGCATAGTGCCCAAGGAAGTACGGCGTGCGTTTGTCGTGCCGATTATCATGCAGTTTGTGGCCATGTGGTTTTTGCTGACCGCAGGCCATGTGCTGCCGGAATTCCTTTGTCAGGTTCTTCCCGAAATCATCACCAAGATTTTCATTTTCTTTTTTGCCTTGTACTTGACATTCTACATGGCGACGGTAATTTTCAGCACCAGCCAAAAAGAAAAGACGGTCATGGGATTTTTCGCAGTCGTCAGTGCCATTTGTTTTTGGATAACGGCATTCGGGTCTTTGAACTATGTCTGATTCCGTTGCAAAGATTGAGGGCGCTCGCCCTGACGGAGGCAAATGCCCTCGCCCGCCCAGGCACAACTACCAGCGTGACCTGGAGTACATCATTCGAGGCTTGGAAAAGCAAGGCGAAGCACCTACCCTGTTGCTGCACGCCTGTTGCGCCCCCTGCAGCAGTTACTGCCTGGAATATCTTTCCAACTATTTCCGCATTACTGTCTTTTATTACAACCCAAACATCGCGCCCGAAAAAGAATACCAGTTGCGAGTGGCAGAAATCAAGCGTTTCGTAAGTGAAATCAAGACAAAGTATCCGGTAACTTTAATCGAGGGCAAGTACGAACCCAGACGTTTTTACGATTACGTAAAAGGGCTGGAAAATGAACCCGAAGGTGGCGCCCGTTGCCGCAAGTGTTTTGAATTGCGCCTTAGCGAATCTGTAAAATTGGCAAGGGAACTGGGCATGGATTATGTGACCACCTCGCTGACCATCAGCCCGCTGAAAGACGCCCAGGTGCTTAACGATGTTGTGCAGGAACAATGCGACCTTGTCGGTGGGGTAAAGCGGTTGCCCACCGATTTCAAGAAAAAGGGCGGCTATAAGCGTTCCACCGAACTTTCCGAAAAACACGGATTGTACCGGCAGAATTTTTGCGGATGCGTGTTCTCCATGCGAAAGGCCGACTGCAAAGTCGAAGGTGAACCTGGTTAAATTTCTAAATTACATTGTATGTACGACCCGCGTTTTTTACCTATATGCAAAGAAGATCTCGACGAACTGGGCTGGGATTACGTTGACGTTGTCGTAATCAGCGGGGACTGTTATGTGGACCACCCCAGCTTTGGGCACGCTGTGGTGGCGAGACTTTTTGAACACGAGGGCTTGCGGGTGGCGATACTCCCCCAGCCCAACTGGCGCGACGACCTGCGGGATTTCAAGAAGTTGGGAAAACCCCGGATGTTCTTTGCCATCAGCAGCGGCATGGACAGCATGGTGAATCACTACACCGCGGCAAAACGCCTGCGCAGCGACGATGCCTTTACCGCGGGGAACAAGGCTGGGTTCAGGCCGGATTACGCCACCTACACTTATGCAAAAATCGTGAAGATGCTTTACCCCGACGTGCCGTTACTCATTGGCGGCCTGGAAAGCAGCCTTCGCCGGGTGACCCATTACGATTACTGGAGCGACCGTCTAAAGCCCAGCATTCTTGCGGAGACGGAAGCAGATATCCTGGTGTACGGCATGGGTGAAAAGCCCTTGAAGGAAATTGTGCGGCTTTTGAAAAAAGGCGTGCCCTTCAGCAGCCTGAAGAACATTCCCCAGACCGCGGTTCTTGTGGACAAGGACAAGGTCCCTGCCCCCGGCAAGCACAAGGAGACGGGAGAGGCGTGGGGCGATTTGCGTCTGCCCAGCCACGAGGAATGTGTGGCGAACAAGAAAACCCAGATTCAAAGTTACAGCAAGGTGGACGTGGAATGCAACAAGATGTTCCAGCGGCGTATTTTGCAAGACGTAGGCGACAAGACCGTGGTGATCAATCCCGCCTATCCGCCCATGGAATATGGTGAGCTGGACGAGAGCTTTGAATACCCCTACGCCCGGGCACCCCACCCGCGGTACAAGAGACGGGGCGACGTTCCGGCATTTGAAATGATCAAGTTTTCCATCAACACCCATCGGGGCTGTTTCGGCGGTTGCAGTTTTTGCGCCATCAACGCCCAGCAAGGGAAGTTCATTGCCAGCCGCAGCCGCGAAAGCATTTTGCGGGAGGTGGAGAAGGTGGTGAACATGGAGGGGTTCGCGGGCACCATCACGGACCTGGGAGGCCCCAGCGCCAACATGTACAAAATGCGGGGCAAGGACCGCAGCCGCTGCGCCAAATGTGCCCGCCCCAGTTGCTGTTTCCCGAAGATTTGCGACAACATGGACACCTACCATCGGGAGCTTTTGGACTTGTATCGGGAGGTTCGCAACCACCCCAAGGTAAAGCACTTGTTCATCGGAAGCGGGGTGCGTTACGACTTGCTGTTGCAGGAGACTGACGACGAGGCCCTGAAAAAAGACCACAGGGAATACGCCCGGGAACTCATAGAACACCACGTGAGCGGACGCCTGAAAGTAGCCCCGGAACATACGGTGGAAACAGTCTTGAACTTGATTCGCAAGCCAAGTTTTACGCTGTTCCACAAGTTCAAGGAATTTTTTGACGAAGAGTGCAGACGCATCGGCAAGAAACAGCAAATCATCCCTTACTTTATCAGCAGTCACCCCGGCTGTACGGAAGCGGACATGGCGGAGCTTGCGCTTGAAACAAAGCAGTTAGGTTTCCAGCTGGAGCAGGTGCAGGACTTTACGCCCACCCCCATGACCATCGCGACGGAAATGTTCTACGCCGAGATGAAACCCGACGGAACGCCTCTTTACGTGGCGAAGACCCCGGAGCAGAAAAAGAGCCAGAAGCAGTTTTTCTTCTGGTATATTCCCGAGAACCGCCCGCAGATACGAGCCACATTGGAGCGGTTGAAGCTGGGTAAAATCGGACGTCTTTTGCTGTCCAGGACCGCCATTGCGCAGGGCAAGAATTTTAGCCCCAGCAGGGAGCGTGAGGAAAATCCCGAGTTCCGGGAGAAGGATTTGCTAAAGCGTGCGGAACGCAGTTCCCTTTCCATCGTGCCGAAGAAAAACGGCGAAAAGGGGCGTTGGGAAAACTCCTCCCGAAGGGAGCGGAGGCAGGCTGAGTTTGGAGGCAAGACCTGGACGCCGAAAAGCGAGCAGAGCCTCGAGAATCGCGAAGGGGGATCCCGGCGCGGAGGCCGGGATGACAAACAGGTGTATGGCCGGGAGGACATGTTCAAC
>JABUUR010000080.1 GCA_021443065.1 Fibrobacter sp. | reverse complement strand
TCCAGTGCGGGGTGCCCCGCCTCTGGAGTAAACTGGCTTAATACGCCAAATGGCTTGTTGAACAAAATAACCTTGGACATCGAAATCAAATATAAAAATGCATTTTCAGTCATCCCGCCCCCCGCGCCGGGGCTTCCTTTGTGCTTTGCCCCCAAAAAACGAACGCAGTGAGGCTTTTCGTTGGGGATCCTGGGGGAACTTCCCCCCTTGCGTCGTTATAACGCTTGATAGATATTGAAAATGGCCAAAATCTTCCCGATGATAGCCGGAATCCCCGGGCACAAAAAGCAAAGAATCACGCGGGTCACGCGGTTTTTCCACCAGCGTTTCACCTGCCAGATGTCGTCGGAAAGACTTTCCATTTCTTCGACCCTGGGAGGCCTCATGTACACCTGGGTGAGCGCGGTAAAGAACCCCACGCCAATGAGGGGAGTAAGTCCCGTGAAAGGTGCCGTAACCAATGCCACGAGAATAGTCAAGGGGTGGCCGCCTGCGATTATGGTACCCAGCATGGCGCCTCCGCCCGTAAGCATGGCCCACTGCAGGCTGAGCTCTCCTGCCTTTGCGGCGCCGGCATGAGCGCCGATGGCGACAATGCTTGCAATGATTGCGATGGGGATTGCCCAACCGATAATCTTCCAAATGGGTGCCCCCTTGGGGATGACGCTGATGGATTCCTCGGAAGGCAGTTCCTTTTCTTCTTCGATAATGCTTGCGATGCCCCTCATGTGGCCTGCGCCTACTACGGCTACGATTTTTTTGCCCGGGGCGTTCTTGATTTTGCTTGCCAAAAACTGGTCACGTTCGTCAATCAATACCTGCTTTACCTCGGGGAACGTCTCGCCGAATTCCTGCATCATGCCGTTGAGGGCGTCCTGCTCCTTGATCTTGGCCAGTTCCTCTTCGCTGACTTCGGTCTTGTCGAAAATGCTTGCAAAAAGCCCGCCCAGAAGGCTGAACTTGCGGTACCACGGGGTGCAGGCCCAGGTGCGCTTCAAGGTAATCTTGATGTCGCGGTCGGCCAGAACCAGGTTGTGCCCGGCGGTTTCCGCCACGTCTACGGCTTCCTTCAGTTCGGATCCGGGCTTGACCCCGGTCTGCGCCCCCATGCGCTTCTGGTAAGATCCCAGCACAAGGTTTGCGATCAGGGTTCCCAGCTGCTTGTTCTTGATGACTTGCCTTAGGTCGGTCTTTTTCCAGCGGTCCGGGTCCTTGATGGAACCCAGGCGGCCCTCGTCCAGTTCCACGCAGACGGTGTCGGGGGCCTCGGCCTCGATGGTTTCTCGCACCAGTTCCTTGGAAGCCTGCGAAATGTGGGCGGTTCCGATAAGGATGATTTCACGGTCGTCTTTCTGGATGCGATAAATGTCTGCGTTTTCTGTCATAGTTTCGCCAATTTAGTAAAACCAGGTGGTAAAAATGCTTTTAGAACGTCGTTTTTAAACAAAAAAGCATGTTCATTCTGCCTTGCGGCAACCGTACAGGTAAAAAATTTTTTTTAAAACGTTGAATTTTTCAAAAAAAGGTTATATTTGAGTGGGATTTATTTTTTTCGGAGGTCCAATCCTATGAAAAAACTGATGGTGTGCTTGTCCGTAGTGGCTATGGCTCTTCTTACCGCCTGTGGTGGTACCAAGTCCGACGATCCGGAGGCCTTGGACAATGCTTTGACTGGCTTTACGTCTTGTGTCCAGAGTTCTCGCTGGCAAGAGGCCCTGGAGTTTGTAACCCCTAGCGAAGCCGATGAAATCGCTTCTTCCGACGGTTACGAATTCAAGGAAGAATATAAGGTTGCAGCACGCCGTCTGCCCCTTTCCACCCTCCGTAAGGCAGGTCTCGAAGTCGATGGCCGTGGTCGTCTGGTTGGCATCAAGTCCGCCATGGACGAAGCCAACGGACGTTACGTCAAGTCCGAGGAACAGGCCAAGGTGGGTACCAACCTGAAACAGATGGAAGACGAACGCATTAAGCGTCGCATCGAAGAAGGCCAGAAGATTCTCAAGGAAGAAGAAGAGGCCGCCAATCAGGAACAAGAAGAAATCGTCTTCTCCAACAAGCTGACCGAAGAAGAAAAGCGTAAGTACGGCAGCACCGGTGAACTTCGCGCCGCCGAAACCTTCCAGGACGAGAATATCGAACAGGCCGAAGAGGAACTGTACAACGGCGACTACGAAAGCCCGTAGTAATATGTAAAATCCGAAATTCAAATTTTTGCGCCCCCTCAAAAAGGGGGCTTTTTTGTTACAGTCTGGAAAAATTCATTTGACGGACCTTTCTCTTAATTCTATTTTTGCACCCGCTTATGAGTAATTCAGACAATTTTGTAATCGCCTTGGATGGCGGTAGCGGCACCGGTAAGAGCACCACGGCAAAGATCATTGCCAAAAAACTGGGCATTACCTACCTGGACACAGGTTCCATGTACCGCGCCGTGACCTTCGCAGCCCTCGAAAAGGGCATCCCTGCCGAAGAAGGCCCCGCCATGGACGAATTGCTCAAGAATCTAAAACTTAGTTTCGATAGCGAAAACCGCATTCTCATCGACGGCGTTTCCTACGAGTCCGACATTCGCGGCATGCGCGTCTCCAGCAATGTGAGCATCTACTGCGCCCTGCCCTCTGTCCGCCGTGCCATGACCCAAAAGCAGCGCGAAATCGGTGCCGTCTCCAGTTGCATTCTGGATGGCCGGGACATCGGCACTGTGGTTTTCCCCGACGCCAAGTACAAGTTTTTCCTGGTCACCGATGTAAAGGTCCGAGCGGAACGCCGCTACAAGGAACTTCTGGAACGGGGTGAACAGGTGACGTTTCAGGCCGTACTGGAGAACCTGGTCGAACGTGACCGCCTGGACTCCTCTCGCGCCACGGCCCCTCTCAAAAAGGCCGACGATGCAATTGAAATTGACACTACACAAACCTCAATCGAACAACAGGTTCAAAAAATTCTTGACTACGTAGGTGTAGTGGCGTAACTGGAATTTTTTTAACCGCAACCAAAAACAAACAATATGGCAAACAATCTCAAGTACGGTTCTCAGGCAGACCTCGACGAAATCCTCGCTGCTGAACAGGAAAACGGTGCAGACTTCCGCAAGGCCAACGCCGACATCTATGCCGGCATGGACTGCCTTGCACAGGGCAACCTCGTTACCGGTAAGATTTCTCAGGTCAACGACCAGGAAGTTCTCATCGACGTGAACTACAAGTCCGAAGGCGTAATCGATCGCGCCGAATTCAAGGACACCGACTCCCTGGAACTGGGTTCCGAAATCGAAGTATTTGTCGAAAAGCTGGAAGATGAAGACGGTCGTCTCATCCTCTCCAAGCAGAAGGCCGACTTCGTCCGCGTATGGGACCGCATCCATGCTGCATTCGAAAACAACGAAGTCGTTCGTGGTACCCTCACCAAGCGCATCAAGGGCGGCGTGGTTGTCGACCTGTTCGGTATCGATGCCTTCTTGCCGGGTTCCCAGATTGATCTGCGCCAGATCCCCGACATCAACGCCCTCATCGGTCAGGACTTTGACCTCAAGGTTATCAAGGTTAACAAGGCTCGTCGCAACATCGTCGTGTCCCGCCGCGTGGTTCTCGAAGAAGAACGCACCAAGCAGCGTGGCGACGTTCTCGAAAACCTGGAAAAGAACCAGGTTCGCAAGGGTATCGTGAAAAACATCACCGACTTCGGTGCTTTCATCGATCTGGGCGGCGTAGACGGCCTCCTCCACATCACCGACATGAGCTACAAGCGCATCAACCACCCCACCGAAATGGTCCAGTTGGGCCAGGAAGTGGAAGTCGTAGTGCTGGACTTCAACGACAAGAAGGAACGTATCTCCCTGGGCATGAAGCAGCTTAAACCCCATCCCTGGAAGGACATCGCCGAACGCTATCCCGAAGGCGCTGTGGTCAAGGGCAAGGTTGTTTCCATCACCGATTACGGTGCGTTCATCGAACTGGATTCCGGCGTCGAAGGCCTCATCCACGTTTCTGAAATGTCCTGGACTCAGCACGTGAAGCACCCCTCCAAGATCCTCACCGTGGGTCAGGAAGTGGAAGCCGTGGTTCTCAAGGTGGAAGAAGAAGCAGAACGCATTTCCCTGGGCATCAAGCAGCTGGAAAGCGATCCGTGGGATTCCATCGAAACTGAACTTCCCCCGGGCGCACGCGTCGTGGGCGAAATCCGCAACATTGCCTCCTTCGGCGCATTCGTCGAAATCAAGGAAGGTGTGGATGGCCTCATTCACGTTTCCGACATGTCCTGGACCAAGAAGATCACCCACCCCAACGAAATGGTCAAGAAGGGTGACAAGGTGGAATGCGTCGTTCTCGCCGTCGATAAGGAAAAGCGCCGCATTTCTCTGTCCATGAAGCACCTCGCCGAAGATCCGTGGGATTCCATCGATTCCTCCTATCCGGTCGATGCCGAAGTGAAGGGCAAGATTGTACGTATGCTGGATCGCGGTGTTGTCGTTGAACTCAACGAAGGCATCGAAGGTTTCATCCCCGTTTCCAAGCTCACCGCCGAATACATCAAGGTTCCTGCCGATGCATTCAAGGTTGGCGACGAAGTCCCGGCAGTTGTTACCGAAATCGACCAGAACAACCGCAAGATCTACCTCTCCGTGGTGGACTACTTCAAGAATCGCGAATCTGCCGAACTGAAGGCTTGGATGGACTCCCACAAGCCGGGCGAAAACGGCACCACCATCGGTGACGTTGCTCCCAAGGCCAAGAAGTCTTCCAAGAAGAAGGACGAAGCAGAAGCATAATTTTGCTTTGATTTAAGTCAAACTTCAAAGGAATCCCGTGGTTTTGCCGCGGGGTTTCTTTTTTTGAATGGATGCACTATTTTCTATTTTTTGCGCATGGAAAAAACATCAGGGACTACTCGCATTTTTGAATTTGACATTATTCGTGTTCTTGCCATGTTCTGGGTGGTGACGTACCATTTCGGTTGCGAGTACAGTCTGCCTCTTGTCGCAGGCGGCAGGGCTCCCTTGCTGATTTTTTTTTGCGACACTCCCAATTTTGATTTCGGAAACGTGGCGGTGACCATGTTCCTTGTACTCTCGGGGGCATTGCTTTACAATAAGTATGGCAAGGGAAATGTAAAAAGTATTCCCTCGTTCTATGTGAAGCGTTTCAAGGCGATTTATCCGCCCTTCTGGATTTTGAATTTATATGTGCCGCTCTCGATGTTTCGCCACTGGATGGCTGATGGAAATCTGTTCTTTGCGGGAAATCCCCTGAAGTTGCTCCTTACGGTTGTGGGACTTGACGGGTACCTACAGCTCTTTGGCATGAAGTCCTATTATTTTTGCGGTGATTGGTTTGTGGGGGCCATTGTTTTTTTGTATTTGGTTTTTCCCCTGTTGTCCTGGGCATATAGTAAGAGTAGGGTTGCTCTGTTGACTGTTCTTGGTGTGGGCTATATGTTGCAGTTTCTCTCTCCTGATAGCTGGCAATGGGAAATTAGCGCTTTCCCCGTCACGCTGGTCCTGAAATTTGTATTGGGCTTTTTAGTGATGGATTTTTTGCCCGGGCTTCGTCGCAGGTCTGTAGGCTGGGTGGCCTTGGCCGTGTTCGCCGTGTTATGCGTATGGAACAATTTCCCTCTGCCTATTCTAAGAAATGATATGCTTGGCACTGTGGCGGGAATTGCGGTATTCCTTGGCGTTCTGAATTTCGGTAGCCGCATCAGGGAATCGTCGGTTGTGGGGAAAGTCATTTTAAAAATTGCACCCATGGCCTATTGCGTATTCTTGATTCAACATGTGGCCATCGTGTGGATGCAGATGGGTTTTGTGAAAGTGTTCGGGATAAGCGCGGAATCGTTCAGTCCAGCAATCGGTCTTGTGCTGTTGGCGGTGACCTTTGGAGCAATACTGTTGGCGGCCTGCTTATTGAAGTTTGTTTCCGACAGGGTGGTGAAACTGGCGGAACGCAAATTTCTATCTTAAG
>JABUUR010000105.1 GCA_021443065.1 Fibrobacter sp. | reverse complement strand
CGATATAGAATTGTTGGCAACTTTGTTGCCTTACAATTCTTAGGTTCGAAGGAGCAGTCACGCCCTCACCGCTGACACCTGATATCTAACATGAATCATTTATCTTCGGAGCGCTTGCCGGTCCAGCCCAATTTTTCGCGAAGCGCCCCCACAAAACCCGTGTGACGCATACGCAGGAACGTGGTAAAGGACTTGCTCTGGGTAAGCACCACGTGGTCGCCAGGTTCCAGAGGTACGCAGGAGCGGCCGTCAAAAACTAGATCCAAGGTTTTTCCGGCGGCAGGCCGCAGCACAAGATCCTTGGAAGTAAGCGACATGACCAGCGGGCGAACAGAAAGGCTCCCGGGAGCCACAGGCGTAAGCACCACTGCATAGGTGGCCGGATGGATGATGGGGCCTCCTGCGGCAAGATTGTAGGCCGTAGAACCGGTGGGCGTAGAAACCAGCAGGGAATCCGCCCAGTACTCCGTATATTCGGTGCCGTTGTAGGCTACGTTCACATTCACCATGCGTTCGGGAGCGTGGGCGCGTACGTGGACTTCGTTCAACACGGTCTGCTTGGCGATGCATTTTTTTCCGCGGAACACCGAGGCATCCACCATCATGCGTTCGCGGGTAGAAAAGTTCCCGTTCAGCAAGTCGTCCAAGGTCTGGTGCAAGGCCTTGATGCGGGTTTCCGCCAAAAAGCCCACGTGGCCCGCATTCACCCCCAGGATAGGAATCTTGTGGCCCAGAGAAATGTGGGCTGCCGAAAGGACCGTGCCGTCGCCGCCAACGGCCAGGAGCAAATCCGATTTCTTGATGGCGGATTCCCTCACAATCTTGATGGGCCTTTTCACCAGGTCCTTCAAGTTGTCCAGGGCGACAAACTTCATTTCAGGGTGGGATGCAGCCCACTCCCCGATGGAATCCAGAGCCATTGCCAAGTCCAGGCTTTTCTCCTTCCAGCCGATGATACCGATGGTTCTAATCTGCATAAGTTATTCACCCTTCTCGACAACGATGGAACTTGCCTGGTTCAGTTTTTCCAGAATACCCGGATAAACCTTTTCCACAATTTCGCAGTTGGCCACAGGTTCCTTGTTCTGCAAGGCGATGGACAGCACGCTCAAGGCAAGTCCCATGGCCGCAGAGTCGCCACCGTCAAAGTCATTTCCGTTCACCACGGTTTCCAGGCCGCGAATCACAAGGCCGTCGTCGTAGACTCCAACCTCGGCCCCTGTCTTGCGAAGATTCTCTGCCAGCCGTTCGTTTACCGGTCGCATTTTCTGTCGGATTTCCTTGGGCAACCGTAAAATGGTCTCCCCTTCGGCAAAACAGGCCGCCACCGCAAGGAAAGGGAACTCCTCCAAGCCCGTAGCGATTGCATCTTCAGAAAAACGCCTACCCTGCAGGCGCTTCCCGGAAACAAGGGGAAACGCCTCGATATCGCCATAGACATCGCCGAACCGTTCCCGACGGCTTACGGTTTCAAAACTTGCGCCCATGCGTTTCAAGCATGTAAGGGCTCCTGCCCGGCTGGAATTCAAATCAACGTTCTTGATGGCGATGCAGGCGTTCTTGGGCAGGTTACCGATGGTTGCCAAGAGCACCAGTGCCACCGCCTCGGTGGTGTCGCCAGGAATAAAGTATTCCCGCGCGGTAATCACCTTGGTCTCGGCAAGTTCCGTAAACTGGGTCCGTTCGACTTTCTGGCCTCGGGCCATCATCATGCGACGTTCCAGTTCCGTCAACTGGTCCATGCCGCGGCCCTCGTATTTCAAGTTCACACCGAAATACATGAGCATCTTTGTCAGCTGGTCGTGAACTGTAGATTTTTCTTCGAAGGAGATATAACCGTAGTTCACCAGGTTCCGCAACAGCAAACGGTTGCGCATAATGTAGGCCACATTGCCCAGGGAGTCCTTCTTGATTGCAGGATCTTCGGGCGCAAAGGTAAAGGTAAACTTGGCGGGTTCATCGGAAACGGTATTCACCTTGAAATAGGATTGCAGCAGGGACTTCGCGGCATCGACTTTTGCAATACCCGCCTCGTCTTCATCGGCGGCAAAAGTATAAATCTGCTCCACGTCCTTGGAGGCAAGCGTCCAAAGCATCACGTTTCGTGATTCGCTAAATTCCATGGGGAGCATCGACGGCAATCGGTACTGGAAACCAAGGCCAGTCAACACCAGTTGATGGCCTTGGATTTCGTAATTCAGCCCAAACTCCTTGAGCGCCTCGGCAAAGGACTTGCTATCGGAAGCCCAGGCGAAATCTTCAAGGACGGTGCGGCCATTCACAAGCAGCGCCATCACAAGCGAGAGGTCCATGCGTTCGCGGTCCGGGTTCAGCAAAAAATCCATCGTAAAATCCTTTATCAGCGTTCGTTGACCTTTACTAACGTTCCTTGACTTCGTAATCCAGCAGACCCAGGATCTGCACTGCGCGCAAAGCCTCCTCATGGGTCTTGAAGGCAAGGAGCAAGGTCCCGGCGATGTTTTCGCGGACCTTCATCAATTCTATGTCGCGGATATTCAATCCCGCATCGGCCAAGGGTTGCAGCACCTTGAGCACCGCCCCCGGGACATCTTTCAGCGGCACCGTAATTTCGGAAAACGCGCCTGCGGCATTGCGGCCAGGCACAAAAAGGCTTGCACGGTTGTCGTTACCCGACTTGAACACAGCCTCCAGTTTCGCCGAGCAATCATCGGCGGCGGGTATCCCGTTGCAGACAACGTTCAAGGAATCCAGGGCGTCAATGGTCTTGTCGACACCATCGCGCACTTCGCGAAGGGCCCGCACGGTCTCTTGGCGGTTGGTGACCGCAATATCGTGCCACATGTTCCAGCCGGAGGCTGCAATGCGGGTCATGTCCCTGAAGGCGCGACCGGCGTAATGCTGGTAGTTGTTTTCCACAAGACGTTCCGGAAGGCTTGCCGCCAAGGTGGAACTCAACATCTGGGGCATGTGGCTCACCCAGGCCATGGTCATGTCATGATGTTGCGGCGGGAAAACCACGGCGTTCGCCCCCAAAAAGGAAATCAATTGCAACAGCGGCTTGTAGGCCGATTCTTCAACACCCTCGGGCGGGCACACGAACCAGTAGGCGTTTTCGAAAATGGAGGGGTCGTTGTACTCCAGGGTCCGCTTTTCAGAGCCCGCCATGGGGTGGCTCCCAACAAAACAAAAGGACGACGGAAGTTTGGAACCCGCCTTGCAAATTTCCACCTTGGTGCTGCCAATATCGCTGACCAGGATGCGCTTGCCGCCCTCTGCAACGGTAGGCAATTTCACCGCCGACAAGGCATCGATGGTCTTTAGGATGTGGAGAATCGGGGAACACAGCAGGATGATGTCAGAATCAGCAGCCCACTGCTCCGGATTTTCGTAACCAAAAAATTCGTCGGCAATATTCATTTCCCGTGCGCGGTCCAACGTAGACGGGGAACTGACGGCACGGATAACGGTAGGCAGTTTGGCCTGTTTGATTGCCGCGGCGATGGAACTTGCCAAAAGACCAAAACCCACGAGAGTAATGCGTTGCATTCTAATCCTCCACCTTGCGGGTTTCTATCATGATTGCCTGAAAAATGCTCTTGATAGATTCGGGAGTCAAAGGCCCCCGGGTCATGGAAGCCACGCGTTCCAAAACTGCCTGCTCGCGGGCAGCGTCAAAGACAGGCAAGCCCCTGGCCTTCTTCAATTTTCCGATTTCGGTGGCATAGGTAGCCCGCTTATTCAAAAGGGCTATGATTTCACCATTCAGTTCGTCAATACGATTGCGCCAATCTTCAATTTCCATAAGATGAAAATTAGAAAAACTCCCCTGGCAAACTTTAGGGTTTCTAGTAAAGTCTCACTGAAACCGCTCTAGAACAGCACCTTGTATTCGTCAAAGGCCCTCTGGTTTGCCTTCAGGTCGTTACCCTCCCAATCGAACATGGATGTTCCCCATGCTCCAGAACGTTCCGGCTCCCAGATAAAAGCACCCAGGCCACGTGGGACCTGTTCCATGATCTGGACCGTCCTAACGCGAGATCCATCAAAATTGTAGCCGTCCTTAGTCTGCGCGCCATTGTATTCGGCAATAAGAAATTCCAGGTTTCCGTAGGTTTTCCCCAGATTGGTCATCAAAGTTTTCCAGGAATCGGGATTACCGTGCTCGTAGGCTGTGTAGGCAGAAAAAGCCATCACGTCGGGTACAACCTTGCGCTCAGCAATAATGGTCTTTAGCCACCATTCCATCGTCGATGTCTTGTGGGGGCTTTCGATATGGAATACCGTCTTGATGTCCTTGGAAAATTCCTTCACGGCGCGGGCCCCCGCGGCAAGATACTTGGCTGTATTGTCGCGGCCCACATCGCTGCTCATGACACCGCTGACTGCGGAGTTTGCGGCAGTCACATTGTTGCCCCAGCAATCCGTGCCACCGGAAGGAATTTCACGAAGCATCCCGTTTGTAATTTCGTTTCCGATTTGCACCATTTCCGGCAGCGCGCCGGCCTCTTTCAAGGCATTCATCACATCCTTGGTGTAACTGTAAACGGAGTCCGCCATTTCATTGGAAGAACCGACGTTACGCCATCGTTCTGGAATGATCTGCTTACCTGGATCGGCCCAGTTGTCACTATAATGGAAATCCAGCAAAAGTTTAAACCCTGCGGCCTTGGCCCTCTTGGCATAGGCAACCACGTGGTCTTTATCCCCGAAGGGTTCCACATTCGGCCCGAAGGTACCTGAGCCCTGGTCGCATCCGCTGACGGCGTAACCATATTTGGCACCGGGACTCACAAATGTCTTGAGACGGATATAGTTGAAGCCATGATTGCGAAGGACCTCGAAAATATCCTTGGGAGTTCCATCCACGTCAAGGACCCGAACGCCCCTTGCCTCGTATTCCTGCATCTGGGAAACATCTGCACCCAAGATTTTTGCATACTGGGGAGCAGAAGGCAAAGCAGAAGAAGAACTGCGGGGAGGCTTCACGCTGGAGGAATGAGGGGAATCCATAACCGAAGAAGATTGCGGGCTGAAAGAATCAGAGGAGCCTGGTTCGCAGCTTGAAGAAAGCGGTTTATCCGCCGATGAAATCGGAACACTGATTGAAGACGAGAACGGAAATTCATCTGCAGAAGACATAGGAACTTCCGCCGACGAGAAAGCGTCCTCCGCAGAAGACCCTGCCCCGGAAGGGGTTTGCGAACAGGCGGCAAGCATCATCGAAAAGCCTACCGCGTTTGCAAAAAAAAGACACCCTAAAAGTTTATTCATTTTTTACCATCCGCTGTAAATATAGTCAATTTGAGAGCGTCTTTTTATCCATAAATTTTCAATTGAAACAGTGGCTACTGTTCAACGAACTTAATGAGATGGACATTCTAAAACCCGCACACTTACGCAAGGAAATATCACTGACCTATCCAGACATAGGCAATGCAGTCCCCACCATTGGCAGGCACAAGATGATCGGAAAACAAAAACATCGGGCCTTCACCGTTGTGATTTTCCGAGGCCTCGAAGAAGCACTCCATAATCTCATTGTATTTCGTAAGGGAAAAACCCTCTCCGTGCTCCAATAAAATCAGCGCATTGCCTTGACCAAGCAAGCCCTGGGCAGCCACCTTGCAAGCGTCATTCCACTCGGTATTTTTCATTACCATCTTTTCAAATTTCAGAGAGGAACAGTCCTTGAACAGGGCTCGGACATCACGAACGTCCAAATAAATTAACCCCCGTTGGTTGATTGCGGTTTCCAGTTTAGTCACCCCTTCGCCCAGCATACCTTCCGTGGCATCCAGACGCAGTTTTATATCTTCGATTTCCACATGGACCTTGATTTTTTCATCGTTCATAAGAAACTCCTTTTCAGTTTTCTTATGGTAATGTAGAATTTCAACACGACAAATAATGCCGCTTCAAGTAGATCCCGGGTCAAGCCCGGGATGACAATGCAAGGGAGATCCCGGGTCAAGCCCGGGATGAC
>JABUUR010000245.1 GCA_021443065.1 Fibrobacter sp. | reverse complement strand
GCAATCGTTGCGGCCTGTTCCTGGATGAGGTCCTCCATGTAGGCCTTGGACGAGGCACGGTCGAGACGCATGCGCTCGGCAATCTCCTCATTGTAGGCTTTGATTTTGTCCTCTGTCCAATATTTCACGCAGTCCTCGTATGCATTTTCAAAGGGTTCAGTCTTTTCAGGCTTCTTAAGGAATTTACATAATTCCAGAAGGTTTTGCAAGTACTCGTCGCCATTGCCGACGTTTTGTTTCAACGCCTTTTCAAGGTAACTCAACTGGATTACAATCCAGCGGAGTCCCTGGAACTTGAGTTTGCGGTTTTCCTTTGCAACAATCTCAAAATTCAAGAGCCAACTGGTTCGGGGGAAAATCGTCACGTCAGAAATCATCACCTGGTAGCAGTTCTTGAGGGAGGCGTATTTCTTGCCCTTCAATTCCTGGGAGGCATAGAGTTTCGCGCCATAGTAGGTCAGACGCCTTGCGTAGTCGTCCTTCTCGTTGCAGATTTGTACTTCGACATCCATCTGTTCGCCGTTATCCAAGGCCACTCGAATATCGTAGCGGGAAGCCTTTTCCATAGAAGGAACTGTGGAGGCGTAGACCTCAGGGTTACGGGCCTCGGCCCACGTTACCTTGCGGCCCAGCAGGATGGAGGTGAGTTGCCGCAGGTTCGCGCGGGAACGATCGTCGTCGCGGGTGTACACGTACTTGAAGAGACGGTCTAGCAGAAGGGAGGTGCCTTCGGGAATCTTGTTTTCATTGGACGTTTGGGGAGTCGAATTGGTCGCGGAGGTTTCGTTCGATGTCGTGACACCGAATGCATCCTCCGGGGCTGTGGTTGTCTGTTTTTCTTCCATTTTTTTTGCATTTTGTTTCCCAAGGCATACGCCGCGGGGCAAGGGCTTTTTGTCTTGCGCATATTAACACGCAAGAATTTGCTGAATGAGGCCCTTGTTTTTGTAAAAATTATGTTAAAATGGTGCAGAGTAGATCCCGGGGCAAGTCCGGGGCAGGCTTAGGCCGGGAGGATAAAGCAAGGGAGATCCCGGCTCGGTGGCCGGGATGACAATGAGGGAGAGGTCCCGGGGCAAGCCCGGGATGACATGCCTCGGTGGGGATACCGACGCGGAGGGGTCCCGGGGCAAGGCCGGGTATTAGAGATCCCGGCTCCCCGGATCAGGTCCGGGGCAGGCTTAGGCCGGGATGACAATGCAAGTGGTGGACGGGAGGACAGGGCAAGGGAGATCCCGGGGCAAGCCCGGGTATTAGAGATCCCGGCTCGGTGGCCGGGATGACAATGAGGGAGAGGTCCCGGGTCAAGCCCGGGATGACAATGAGGGAATGAAGATCCCGGCGCGGAGGCCGGGATGACAGTGCAAGGGGGATCCCGGGGCAAGCCCGGGATGACAGGCAAGTGGTGGCCGGGAGGACAGGCAAGTGGAGGACATATAAAAAGGCCGGCTGAGAACAGTCGGTCTTTTTAGCACAAAGTCTTTAACTAGTTCCAGCTAGCTTCACACGTAGCAGCCGCGGAAATTTCAAGTGCGATAGTCTTATTACACCAAGAGACGTCAATTCCTTCCCAGTTCACGTAATAACTCCCTGTGAATGTTTTTGCGTCAGCCTTAATAGCGTCAGCCTTAATAGTAAGAGGCCCATTTGCGTTACAAGAGATACGACACGCAGTTAAGCCAGTACCGCCAGAAACAACAACAGCGTAAGAACCTGCGGCTTCAAAAACCACCTTGTCTTGAGATTTAGCAATAGTATACTCAGCACCTTCTGTAACCTTCACAGCAGGGCAGGTCACATCGATAACAGTCTTGTCGTTGTTTCCAACTTTAAGCGTAGGTGCGTATGCAGCCGTTGCTGCAGTGAAGGTCTTGGTAAATGAAGTTTGACCTTCAACTCCATCCCAAGTATAGGTAAACTGATCAGAAGCAGATGTACAGCCAGAGACAGTCCAAGCCACATCAGGTGTGGCGGTAAAGTCAACAGAAGCTGCTGCAGTTGCGCACGTGCACCCGGTAATGGGGTCGCCGTTCACCTGGAGGGGGGAGCACTGGATAGTTTCTTCAGCACCATCGAGCATGGTTACCTTAACAGAGGCAATCACTTGACCCGAAAGGGAGTAAGTCACTGTGCCACTAGTAGTAGATTTTCCAGGAGTAACTTCAGTACTGTTCGGACCGTAATCCCATTCAAATTTAGCAGAAGCCAACTGCGTCACTGAGTAACTAGATTCAGTGTTCCTGGTAAACTTAAACTGTGCCGCACCGGCTTTATTCTTGTCAACGGGGCTAGCCATGGGAGCGCAGCTCCCCAGGCCAGTCACCGGAGTACCGCCGGATGCTGAAGATCCATCCGACGGGACAAACTCGAAACTGCTGGAGCTTGCGATTTCAAAAGACAAGTCGTCGTTGGGCCCAAACATGTCGCTGCTGCTGCTTACAAAGGGCAATTCCTCTTCTGAAGAAGAACTGCTCTCCACGTCGAAAGCGCCGTCGCAACCGTCCGGGCAAAGGCCTTTTGCCGTCCCAGTCATTTGAATCATTTGATCGTTTTCAGTGGGCTCGTAAATCTCGCCACTGCCGCAAGCCCAAAATGCAGCGGCAACCGTAGCAGAACCGACAACAGCCAATAGTTTATTATTCATAATTCTATCCTCTTTCCCCGTAATCTAAATAAATCTTTTCAAAAAAGAACAATATAAAACAATATAAAATACTACAAAAAGCTGTAAAACGCTATTTTATGGCTCCTGGGGGGCATCTTCCACCGAAATTTTCCGTTGTCCGGTAATAAATTGGTGCACATACGGGTTGGTAGTGTTCTTAATTTCGTCTACGGTACCCACTTCGATGATGCGACCGTTGTAAAGCATGGCGATGCGGTCGGCCACCTTGAAGGCACTCACCATGTCGTGGGTCACCACCACGGATGTGACCCCCAGCTTGCTCTGCATGTCCAGGATCAGGTCGTTGATTACGTCGCTGGTAATGGGGTCCAGGCCGGTGGTTGGCTCATCGTAAAGCAAGATCTCGGGGTTCAGGGCTATGGCACGGGCCAGGGCCACGCGCTTACGCATACCGCCGGACAGTTCCGAGGGCATCTTGGTGCGGAATTCCGGAACAAGGTTGATCATCTGCAGTTTTTCGGTGACCACATCCTGGATCTGCTTTTCCGAAAGTTCCGGATGGTGTTCCCGGAGGGCAAAGGCGATATTTTCGCCGGTGTTCATGGAGTCGAACAGGGCGCCCATCTGGAAAAGCATGCCCATCTTGCGGCGGATGGTGTGGGTGTCAAAGAACTTGGGGGTACTGATGGTCACCCCGTCTACGGTCACCTCGCCTCCGTCGGGCTGCAGAAGGCCGATCATGTGCTTTAGGATAACGGACTTGCCGCCGCCGGACTTGCCGATAATCACCATGGTCTCGCCACGGCGAATGTCCAGGTTCACGTCGCACAGGACATTCTGGGGGCCAAAGGATTTTTTAAGGCCTTTCAACCGGATGGCGATATCATTGGGGTCGATCTTTACGTTTGGCATAATTCACCTTTTGGCACTAGAAGAATAGCAGGGCATCTACAATAAAGTCAGAAATCAGGATCATAAGGCAGCAGGACACCACCACACTCATGGTGGCAATCCCTACCCCACGGGCGCCGGCCTTGGCATTTATACCATGATAATAACCCAGCAGGTAGATCAAGGTTCCAAAGACAAAGGACTTGATAACACCGGACCAGAGGTCAAGGGGTGTAAACAGGTACTGCATGCCGGTCACGTAGGTGTAGGTGGTAATGTCCAGGGCAAGGACACAGACAATCCAACCGCCGATAATGGCCAGGGCGTTGGAAATGATGGTAAGGCAGGGGATCATGGTAATGAAGGCCACGAACCTTGGCAGGGCCAGGTAACGGTAGGGGTTTAGGCCCAGGACCGTGTAGGCCGCCAGTTCCTCCTTTTCTTTCATGGAACCCAGTTCCGCCGAAATGGCGCTGCCGACACGCCCGGCAAGCACAATGGCCGTAAGCAGGGGGCCAAGTTCAATGAGCACCATCTTGCAGGCGGCTGTGCCCACGAACTTGTCGGCCACCATGTTGTGGAACTCGAACTCCGCACAGACCGTAGCCACCATGCCCGTAAAGATGGACGTGACAAACAGCAGGGGCAGGGAGGAAACCCCGATGGAAATCATCTGCTTGACGATGAGGTCCGGGTTCTTGTACACGTGGGGCAGTTGCCTGAGGGTGTTGAGCAATATGCAAATGACCTCGCCCACGGCAGAGATACCGGTGACCACAATGTCACCAATCCATACGATAGGGCGTAGAATAAATTGCATTTCAAATGCTCCTTAAAAATTGGCAAAACCGTCACCACCGCCGGCATCGATGTAGGTATAGTCACCGCCTTTACTCCCTTGGGGTTCTTCGGGAGTAGCGTCGTAGAACGTGGTGTACTCGGGAATGAAGGTCATGGGAATATCCTTCACGGATCCGTTACGGTGCTTGGCCACAATAAGTTCGGCCAAATGTTTGTCTTCGGGCTTGTGGGTCTGGACATACTTTCGCTCTACGAACCACACCATGTCGGCGTCCTGTTCGATGGAGCCGGATTCGCGCAAGTCCGAAAGCTGGGGGCGTTCGCGGCCTTTTTCTTCGACCTTACGGGAGAGCTGAGCCAGGGCGATGACAGGGATTTGCATTTCCTTGGCCAAAATTTTAAGGCCGCGGGAAATGGCACCGATGGCCACGGCGCGGTTTTCTTCCTTGCCGGTCTTCATCAGCTGCAGGTAGTCGATGATCAAGAGGTCCAACTTGCCTTTGCGCTTGAGTTGGCGGGCCTTGCTCATGAGTTCCATAATGCCCAGGTCCGCATTGTCGTCTACGTAGAGCGGAGCCTGGTTGATGGGGGTGACTGCAGCAATCAGTTTGCGTTTTTCGTCGGCGGTCAAGTAGCCATTACGGAGTTTGCTCTGGTCGATCTGGGCCTGGGAGCATAGAAGGCGCTGGGCCAACTGCATGCCATCCATTTCAAGGCTGAAAAACGCAACGTTCTGGTGGTAGTTGATGGCGGCGTTGGCGGCGATGGTCAGGGCGAACGAGGTTTTACCCACACCGGGGCGGGCAGCCAAAATGATAAGGTCGGAACGTTGGAGCCCGTTGGTCAGTTCGTCCAGTTCCGTAATGCCCGTGCGGATGCCCGTAATGCCGTCCTTGCGTTCGTTGAGGCGTTGCAGAAGCGGGGACACAAACTGGTCGATGGGCTTGAGGGAGTCCCGGACCTGGTCGTCGGCAATGGAGAACATTTCTCGTTCCGCCCCCGAAAGAACTTCGTCGGGGACTGCGGCAGGGTCCATGGAATCCTTGATGACCTTGCTGGACATCTTGATGAGCCTGCGCAAAACCGCCTTTTTGCGGAGCAGTTCCATGTGCCAAGAGACGTTGGCGGAGGAGGCCACGGTTTCCATCAGCTCGAAGAGGTACTCGCGGCCACCTACCAGTTGAAGTTTGCCCATGGTTTCAAGTTCGGAGGCCAGGGTCACAAGGTCGATGGGGGTAACGGCTCGATTCAGGCTGCAAAGGGCCAGCCAGATCAACTGGTGCTTTTCCAAATAGAAGAAGGACTCGTCCTTGATGGTCATGATGGCTTCGCCCATCACGTCGGGATCGCGAAGGATGCCGCCCAAAAGGCAGCGTTCCGCGTCCAGGTCCATGGGGACTTGACGACCTTCGTAGTTGTTCTGTTTTTCTTCGAATTCGGGCATATATAATAATCCATAAGAAATATAAATAAAAAAAAGAGGATCCCGGCTCCCCGGGGCAAGCCCGGGGCAGGCTCAGGCCGGAATGACAATAGGTTTGTCATCCTGGAGGCACGTAGTGCCGATAGGATCCATAAATACCGCCCTGGACCCTATCGCCCTTGTGGGGCTCCAGGGTGACAGCTCAGGAGATCCCGGCGCGGTGGCCGGGATGACAGGGCAACGGTGGCCGGGATGACAAGGCGGGGAGCGATGAGATCCCGGG
>JABUUR010000130.1 GCA_021443065.1 Fibrobacter sp. | reverse complement strand
CAAAGCCAAAGGCTCTTTAGAACTACCGGCCTAGCCGGTAGTTTTCTTTATACCAAAAACGGCCGTCCGGAAACCGGAACGGTCGTTTTTCTTATCCGCCTAAGGATTTAACTTATGCTTCTGCGGGGGCTTCGGGAGCAGCAGCCTCGGCAACAGATGCTTCGGCGGCAGGAGCTTCTTCGGCGGCCTTCGGGGGGAGCAGAGCCTTCATGGAAAGCTTGACCTTGCCCTTGGGATCGACGCCCAGGCACAGCACTTCTACTTCGTCGCCAACGTGAACAACGTCTTCGACCTTTTCGACACGGTGGTCGGCAAGTTCGGAGATGTGAACGAGGCCATCGCGACCCGGGAGAATTTCGACGAAAGCACCGAAGGGCTGAATGGTCTTGACCTTGCCCTTGTACTTGCGACCGGCTTCCGGTTCAGCGGTGAGTTCTTCGATCATGCGGCGGCAGACAGCGGCGGCCTTGCCAGTGGGTGCTGCGATTTCAACGTTACCGTTGTCGTCGATGGAAATTGTGCAACCCGTCTGGGACTGCATGCCCTTGATGACAGAGCCACCAGAACCGATGACGTCACGGATCTTGTTGGTGGGGATCTTCATCTTGGTCATGGTGGGAGCCTTGTCGGAAACCTGCGGACGAGGTGCGGGCAAGCCGAGAGTAGTCATCTTTTCCAAGATGTGGAGACGACCCTGCTTAGCCTGTTCCAGAGCCTCACGCATGAGTTCCGGGGTAATGCCACGGATCTTGATGTCCATCTGGAAGGCGGTGATACCTTCGGCGGTACCAGTGACCTTGAAGTCCATATCGCCCAAGTGGTCTTCGGTGCCGGTGATGTCGGACAAGATTTCAATCTTGCCGCCTTCCTTCACGGAACCCTTTTCGGAGATAAGGCCCATGGCGATGCCTGCGACGGGAGCCTTGATAGGAACGCCAGCGTCCATCAAGCTCAAGCAGCCACCGCAAACAGATGCCATGGAAGAAGAGCCGTTGGATTCTTCAATTTCGGAGCACACGCGAATGGTGTACGGGAAATCGTCGGGCAGCGGAAGCACTGCAGCCAAAGAGCGTTCGGCCAAGTGACCGTGACCGATTTCGCGGCGGGAAAGGCCCAACTTTTTGCATTCGCCCACAGAGTACGGCGGGAAGTTGTAATGCAGCATGTAGCTCTTGGAGCCTTCGCCCTGAAGGCTTTCGTAGCGCTGTTCGTCGGCCTTGGTGCCGAGGGTGCAGATAACCAGGCCCTGGGTTTCACCGCGCTGGAAAATAGCGGAGCCGTGGGCACGGGGCAGCACACCCATTTCGATTTCGATGGGGCGGACTTCGGTGGTCGTACGGCCGTCCAGGCGAACATGTTCGTTAAGAATCATTTCGCGCATGGCGGTGCGTTCGTAATCGCTGAAGATAGCCTTGGCATCGGCAACGAGCTTGGCATCGGCGGCTTCGCCTTCGCCAGTGATGGCGAGAATGCGGGGGTCTTCGAGCATGCGCTTGCAGAGGTCCGCCATAGCCGGATAGAAGTCGGTTTTCACCATGTTGGAATGAACATCTTTGTTCAGTTCTTCCCAAACGACTTCCTTGACGGTAGCCAAGAGTTTTTCGTGTTCTTCGCCTTCGTTCTTGGGCTTGAGTTCCATCTTGGGCTTTGCGCAACGTTCCACCAGCTTCTGCTGGGCCTTGCACATTTCCTTGATGACTTCGTGACCGGCAAGGATTGCACCGATCATGGTGTCTTCGGAAACTTCGTAGGCGCCACCTTCGACCATGCAGACGGAGTCTTCTGTACCGGCGACCACCAGGTCCAGATCGGCCACAGCCAACTGATCGTATGTAGGCATTACAACGTTTTCGCCATCAACTACAGCCACGCGAACTGCAGCAACCTGCTGTTCGAAGGGGAGGTCGGAAAGGCCGATAGACAAGGATGCCGCGGACACGCCGAGAACATCGGGTGCGAACTTCTTGTCGGCGGAAAGCACCTGCACAATCACCTGGACTTCACGGGTGAAGTTTTCCGGGAACATGGGGCGGATGGGGCGGTCGATGATACGAGCGGAGAGGATTTCTTCGTCGGAAGGGCGACCGGGTTCGCGCTTGCTATAGCCGCCCGGGAGGCGACCAGCAGCGTAAGACTTTTCGCGATATTCAACAGTCAGAGGGAAGAAGTCCCCATCCTTTTCTTCGCCGTAGCAGACGGTGGAAAGGAGGAAGGCATCGCCCATCTTTGCAACAGCAGAACCGCGAGCCTGCTTTGCCAGACGGCCAGTTTCGAACGTAATGACACGGCCATCGGGAAGGGTAACGGACTCTTCCTTGGGGTCGAGCATCTTGCCGTACTTGGCTTGATATGCGTCAATAGACATAGATTAATCTCCAGTCTGCAGATATTAACCGCGAAGACCAAGTTCCTTGATGAGAGCGCGCTGTGCGACGATGTCCTTTTCGCCGTAGTACTTGAGGAGGTTCTTGCGCTTTGCAACCATGGCGGTCAGACCGCGAAGGGAGTGATGATCCTTCTTGTGCTGCTTGGCATGTTCAGTGAGGTTCTTGATCTTTTCGGTCAAGAGAGCGATCTGAACGCGGACGTTACCGGTGTCCTTTTCGTTTGCGCCAAACTTAGCGGTGAGTTCTGCAGCCTTTTCTTTAGTGATAGAAGCCATTTTTTTACCATTTCCTTTTGGTTTGATTGTTGTTTCGTTTTAACTCGTTTGCACCCGAGTATTCTACTTACACTCCCAGTGGAATTTAACTGGTCGGGAATACCAAGGCGAAATGACGTTGCAGGTAAATATAAGAAAGTATTTTGAAGTTTGTAATCAAAAAAAACATAAAAAAAGGGAAAAAAGGACCTTTTTTACACTTGTCGGGACATTTTTGCCGAAAAAAGGAGAGATTTTCTATTTTTGCGGCCGTTATGTGGGAATCCTTGAATTTTCATTTTTCCTTTTACGACTGGCTGCTGGTAATCATGGTTACCGCACTTGGGACCCTCAGCGCCTACCTCAAGGACCCCCAGTTGAAGGCGGTGACGGCCACCATCCCCATTCCCTTTGGATTCGCCTACATCGCCGTAGGACTGCCCATCGGTGCAGCCAACGCCATTTCGGGATTCATGTGCATGCTATACGCCAACGCAGTCCGTCTGCTGCATTACAAGGCGAAAGTTCCCATTGTCCCCTCCATTGTCATAGGGCTTGCGGGCTTTGTTCTCTTGGGGACGTTTTTAATGCCCCGCCTTCCCGAAGGAGAAATGTTTTTTATCGGCGTGTGCGCCTTTGACTTTGTGGTTGGCGTGGTGATGTTCCAAAAACAAAAGTACCAGTCCGGAGTCCGTTACAAGACTCCCCTGCCTGTATATATCAAGGCTCCGGCCATTGCAGGCGTGGTCGGCGGGCTTATGCTTATCAAGCAGTTCATGGGCGGCTTTTGTACCAGTTTTCCCATGATGAATTCCATTGTCAGTTACGAAAGCAGGTTCTCCCTGGCTGACCAGTGCCGCCAGTTGCCGCTGTTCCTTATTGCAGCACCCTTCATGTTCCTGGAGATGCATTTTATCGAGACCCGCCTAGGCTGGAACCACTGGCTGGTGCTTCTTTCGGGATACGCCCTGTTCAGCATGATCTACGTTCCGCTGAATAGCGAACTGAAGCGCAGGAACGAGCAAAGCAAGGCTGCATAGTATTGGAAACTATTTTGTGTTCAAGAGTTTACACCGGGCAAAAGGCAAATAATTTATATTGATTTAAAATTGCCCACAAGGAAAAATCATGAAGTCCAAATTTTTAGCAAGCGCGGCACTGGCCGCCACCCTTTGGCTGGTCGCCTGCGGCGATGAAAAGAACCCCAACACTCCTGAGGAACAGCCCTGCACAGAATGCGGAGCCTTGCCTGAAAGTTCCAGCACAACGTTTCCGGCAAATGAAATTTCCAGTTCCAGCGTAAGCGAACCTGTCTCCAGCGATTCTTCCACTCCGGCTACCGGGGATGAAAGTTGCACACCCTCCCCCGTCACCTACCCTCAAGAAAAATTCGTGGACATCGGCGAAGTGTATAAGAACATCCAGTGCAACGAAAAGGTTGTTTTTATCGTACGCCACGCTCAACGCGAAGCCAGCATAAACAGTCAATCCGCCCTTACAGAAGACGGCTACGAAGCAGCAGTCAAGGCCGGCAATAAAATGCCAGGCACCGAGCCCTTCAAGTACATTTTCTCCGGCATGGTCAGAACGTACCAGACAGCAGCGGGTATTGCCGTGGGCCGCGGTGAAACCGCCTGCACCACAGGTTACGCCCCAGACGAAGACGGTGCGGAACATTTTGCTGTGGCATGCACGCCACAATTCAACCCCGACACCCTGACCCAACTCAAGGACGGCTGGTACCTGAAGGACAAGGAAATCCGCGACGCCTACATCGCAGCAGACACCGCCAACTACTTGAAAAATTCAAACGTGATGATAACCGACTGGGTTTACGAAGGCAACTACGCCGATGCATTCTACGACCTGGATGCCCGCAGCAAGGAATTCCTCGCACTTCTCGTAAAAGACTACAAGGACATGCCCAAGTACACCCTGGCCGCCTCCCACGACCAGGTGCTCATGCCCCTTACCGCCTGGGCCACCGATAAAAAGATCGACATCAAACTCCACGACCCCAATTCCCGCAACTGGTTGAACTACCTGGCAGGTGTTGCGGTCATCGTCAACGACAAGAACGAACAGCGTTACGTGGCCATCAAGGGGATGGACGATAACGTTCTGCCAGACGGAACCGTCTACGACGGTGGCATCCAGTAACCAGGCTTTCAACCCCCGAAAGCGAGTCGTTAAAAACTAAAAGACCCTGGCCTTTGGACCAGGGTTTTTAAATGCTTTTTAATTGGACTTGATTACAGACAAATTACTGAGCACTGGTGGAGAACACTTCGACGTAACGAGCACGAACATCTTGTTCATCGGACTCATTCTTCAAGAACCACATACGGTCGAAAGCCATATCCACCTTGATCGCACCGACAATCACCGTGGGAGTAATGGTCACGGAACCTTGGGCGCACATGCTGGACGATTTCATTGTCAACGTAGCTCCCTCCACAGACCAGGTGCCATAAGAAGCGCTGCAATCTACATCAGATGCAGTATTGCTATATACTGGCGGTTTATAGGAAAAACTACCGTCTTCCTTAAATACCAGGGCTCCGGGAGTGCCGGAATAATCAAAAACTCCGGGGAACTTGGTAACGGCACCGTTTTCTACCACGCCAAACCCGTTGACAGCCCAAGTACCCACCAGGCATTCCTTGGTCAAGGAGGCGCATTCTTCGGCCTTGGAAAGTTTTTTAGCGTTGGTGGTGCCGCTGTCGCATGCGGTCATCAAGGTGGCGGCACCGAGACCGGCAACAGCAAGAGCAACGGAAATCTTCTTCATTGTAAACCTCGTTATTTTCTAGGGAATATAAGAAAAACTTTAAAATTTAAAAGTTGTTTTGCAATTATTTTACCGAAATTTGCAAAAAAAAGCACCTGTATTTGTAAAAAATAGGTAACCACCGAGCTAATCAAGTCTTTTTTCCCCGTCAGGATATATTTTTTTCCCGTGTTTGGTGGAATGTTCCACCTGTTTTTGGAGAACAATCATGGATTACAAGAAGAGAACCGGAAAGGCTCTTGCTTTTTCTGTTATGGCCTCGGCAGCCCTAGCCACGGCAAGTTTCGCCGCCCCGGACCCAAATTTCCACATTTACCTTGCCTTTGGCCAGTCCAACATGGAAGGCCAGGGGAACATCGAAAGCCAGGACAAGACCGTGGATTCCAGGTTCCAGGTTTTGTGGTCCGGGGACAACGGCTCCTGCGCCAACAGGACCAAGGGATCCTGGTACGAGGCCACCCCGCCCTTGGCCAGCTGCGACGGAAAGCTCGGCCCCACGGACTATTTCGGGCGAGCCATGGTCAAAAACGCACCCGAGGGTGTAAAAATCGGCGTAATCGTTGTAGCTGTGGCTGGCTGCGATATTCAGCTTTTTGAAAAAGACAACTACAAGAGCTATGTCAGCAGAGCGGAAAGCTGGATGACCA
>JABUUR010000395.1 GCA_021443065.1 Fibrobacter sp. | reverse complement strand
AAAATAACCGTTGCACCCAAGCAAGGACTATTTCACCTTTCTCCAACCGTCGATATACTCACTGGAGCTGGGTCCATCCTTCCATTCATGAGTGCATCTGTAAGTTTCGCCCTCAAACTCCACCACCGTGGTATCCTTATTGGCGAACTTTAAGGAATCGTAGGTACAAACCCCTATTTGCCTTTCAAGATCCGTAAAGGGTCGAAGAATCCTGTGCTTATTGATTCCGTAACCTGCACAAACCAGGCTGTCCTTGTAAAACGATGACGTTGAATCATCAATGATAAACGTTTGTCCACTACGGGTATCTATAGGCACCCCATAAAAAAACATCTGAGTTCGGCAATAATACCGAACGTCTTCTGAGCCATTATGATAATAATCAAGACTATCTGTAAGAAGCAACCATTCTCGGGTAAGGTAGTCCGCCACTTTTATATAATCTCTGTAATCCAGCCAAGAACCTTTGGCAAAATCATGTCTAAAATTTTCAATATTTTCTACAAAGTTTGAACTGGAATCGTTAAACTGGAATAAGTTAAATAAAAAATCTTCATCATAATACAATCCCAAAAAAGACGAAAAATCAATTTGAGCTTTTTTCTGAGCAACATCAAAAGGATAGCCTTCTTTCATAAGAATTTCGATTCTTGGAATAATCAGATAATCTGCGAAATGAAAATCATTATCATATACAGAAGTAATGAGAGACATTCTCTTTTCAAGTTTCAAAGAACTTTTTATGGAATCCTGAGCCATCCATGTTCCAAAAAAATCCATTTGAACCAAAGGGGTTGAATAATTGCGCCTAGGAACGTAGTAATGTATACCTTGCCAATTGGAATCTATTTCAACATTTTCAACCTCTAGAAATTTATTTCGATTGGAATCAAGTTCAAAAAGTTTTATAGAATCCAAACTAAAGGGTTTGGGTAAAACAATATCTCCGTAAAGCGTCCGATTTTCCATATATTTAGACATGGTCTGTTCATAGTAATCATCTACAATTTCATAATCAGCAGAACAGCCAACCAAGCTAAGGAAGACAGAAACGACGAATGTCAAAATTATAAATTTCCTCATCATAATTACCACGGACTAGTGTCTGTTGGACATTGAGTTTCATGATGATCCCACACTTGTATATCCCAAGAAAGCGCAATATCATCCGTATCGACAATTAATCGAAAAAGATAATAGACTTGTTCTTCACTTTCTGCCTTAACGTCTCCCTTAAACTTTGATATTATGAAGTCTTTGGGAAGAATCAGCCTCTCATAAGTATAGTCCTCATTGTGGGCAACAATAGACGTAGCCTCCGAACAGCCATGAGTCTCGCACCCATATATATCTACCCAAAATTGAACATCTCCGTACAAACGCAACGATAAACGTCCTTTACCTAATTTATCTTGGTTAACAGAAGTAACCTTCGATGTATCCGCCCCCACAGAATCCACATAAGCAACTCGCATGGAATTTACCTTTACATCTGAGTAAAGGTAATAATAATCATTGCACTTTCCGCAACCAACAAGCAGCAGCACTCCCAACGCCGCAAAAACTAACCCGCAAAGTCTTTTAATCATAACGTATACGAATGTACAAAAATATCGTCGTTCTGGATTACCTGCACAACGTACTGCCCCTTGGGCAGGGATGTATTATCCCATACTATCGTATTTTCGCCATTTTTTACGTTTTCAACAGCCTTACTTTTGATATAGGCTCCATCTACGGTAAACAAGGTGAGTTTTAGAGGGGAATTACTAAATAAGGCGTTGTTTCACATTGCAACGGATTTTGTTTGGCATAACTTTTGCTATCTTAGACCCCGTAAGATTTAACAATGTCCGCGGGCATGGCCCTCGGTCGTAAAAAGGAAACAAAATGAGTATTGTAGATAGCCTGTTGCACAAGGTTTTTGGCACACCTCACGAACGTAAGGTGAAGCAACTTCAACCGATTATTGCCAAGATCAATAAGGCCCGCGAAGCCCTGGAGGCGCTGGACGACGCAGATTTGGCTGCCAAAAGTGCGGAACTTCGCGAAAAACTCAAGAACGGCGCTACTCTCGATGATATCAAGGTAGACGCATTTGCCGTATGCAAGGAAGCCTGCGACCGCCGCCTGGGTATCTTCAACATCTTCAAGCCCGAAAATAATTTTGACTTCAGCAAGCTGGGCGACCTGCAGCAGTACACCGATGCCGCCAAGGCGGAACTTGCCGGCGGAAAGAACGAATGGGAAGTGTACATGCCTGCCGCGGTCTATGCCAAGGTTCGCGAACTGTATCCGGAATCCGTGAAACCTTTCCGCATGATGCCTTTCGATGTACAGATGATCGGCGGCCTTGTTCTCCATGAAGGTGCCATTTCTGAAATGGCGACGGGTGAAGGTAAGACCCTGGCCGCTGCCCTGCCCGTGTATCTGAACGCCCTGGGTGGCCACGGCGTTCATGTGGTGACCGTCAACGACTACCTTGCCGGCCGCGACGCCAAGCAGATGGGCATGGTTTACAAGTTCCTGGGCCTTACGGTGGGCCTTATCGTGAACGGCCTTGATCCGGAACAGCGTCGCGAAAGCTACAACTCCGACGTGACCTACGGTACCAACAACGAATTCGGTTTCGACTACCTCCGCGACAACATGGCCGTGGAACCTCAGCACCTTGTGCAGCGCGAACTGAACTTCTGCATTGTGGACGAAGTGGACTCCATCTTGATTGACGAAGCCCGTACACCGCTTATTATTTCGGGCCCTGCAGAAGATGCCACCGACAAGTATGCCAAGGCAAACGAAATTGCCAAGAAACTTGTGAAGAACATCGACTTCGGCGTAGACGAAAAGGACAAGGTCATCCAGCTGACGTCCAAGGGCGTTGCCAACATCGAATCTATCTTGCAGGTGACCAACCTCTATGGCGAGCATGCCGACTGGGTGCACTTTATCGACCAGGCTCTCCGCGCATGGCACCTTTACGAACGCGACGTGGACTACATCGTTCGAGACGGCGAAATCATTATCGTCGACGAAAACACCGGCCGCCTCATGGAAGGACGCCGCTACAGCAACGGCATGCACCAGGCCATCGAAGCCAAGGAAAACGTGCAGATCCGTCGCGAAAACCAGACCCTTGCCACCATCACCTTCCAGAACTACTTCCGCATGTACAAGAAGTTGTCCGGCATGACTGGTACCGCCGAGACCGAGGCTACGGAATTCATCAAGATCTACAACATGAACACCTGGGTGATTCCCACCAACAAGCCCTGCATCCGCAAGGATGAGCAGGACCTGGTTTACAAGTCCGAGGATGCCAAGTGGCGCGCCATCGTTGCAGAAATCAAGGACCGCCATTCCAAGGGGCAGCCTCTTCTCGTGGGTACCGCCTCCATCGAAAAGTCCGAGCACCTCCATGACCTGCTAGAAAAGGAAGGCATTCCCCACGAGGTGCTTAACGCCAAGAACCATAGCCGCGAAGCCGAGATCATCCAGTTTGCCGGCTGCAAGGGCAAGGTGACCATTGCCACCAACATGGCTGGCCGCGGTACCGACATTGCCCTGGGCGAAGGCGTAACCGAGCTTGGCGGTCTCCACGTGCTGGGTACGGAACGTCACGAATCCCGCCGTATCGACAACCAGTTGCGCGGCCGTTCCGGACGTCAAGGCGACCCCGGTTCCAGCCAGTACTTCTTGTCTTTGGACGACAACCTGATGCGTATCTTCGGCGGCGACAACGTCAAGAATCTTATGAGCCGTTTTGGCGTAGGCGAAGACGAAGTGATTACCCACCCCATTGTTTCGCGCTCTATCCGCAGCGCCCAGCGCCGCGTGGAAGGCCAGAGTTTCGATATCCGTAAGCACTTGCTGGACTACGACAACGTGATGAACGAACAGCGCAAGGTGATTTACGGCCTGCGTCGCCGTATCTTGAATGGCGAGGACATTCACGACGAAATCATGAACCGCATCGAAGACGCCCTGGACATCAAGGTGTCTACGTACGTTCCGCCCAAGACCTACCAGGAACAGTGGAACCTGGAAGGACTCCATGTAGACCTGCAGCGCTCCCTGGGTATCGAATACAACCTGACCTTGGAAGAAGCCTCCACCAAGACTCCCGAGATGGTCCTTGACGAGATCCTTGCCATTTGCAAGGCCCGTTACGACAAGCTTTCCAAGATCATTCCGCCCCAGGAATTTGGCCAGATTGAACGCCGATTCCTTTTGATGACCATCGACCAGGTATGGAAGGAACACCTTTACCAGATGGACGGCCTGAAGGATGCCATCCGTTTCCACGGATACGCCCAGAAGGATCCTTTGATGGTGTACAAGAGCGAAGGCTACAAGCTGTTCGAAGGCTGCATGGAAAAGATTGCGACCCTCACCGCTCTTCGCATTTTGAACATCCGCATTACCCTGCCCAACGGTGTCACTGTTTCTCCGGACCAACTCCAACTTAAGTCCCAGGAGCAGATCGATGCCGAAAAGGCCGCCGCAGAACAGGCTGCCGATGCCCAGAATCAGAATGCGCCTGCCGACGAATCGGACATGAGTGCCGAAGGTGCAAAGCCCGCTGGCCTGGCCGGCGAGGCTGCGACCTCTGAAACCAATGCCATTTCCGAAGAGCAGAAACCCATGTCCGCCTCCGCGTTGCCGGGTGCCCGCAATGCAGCCCTGCACCGTGCAGCCGCCAACGCCGCCGCACGCCGTGTAGCCGCAAGCGCCCCGAAGATCGGCCGCAACGACATGTGCTGGTGCGGTTCCGGCCTCAAGTACAAGAAGTGCCACGGCAAGGATAACGCTGCTTAATTTGTCTGTTGCGTTTTGAAGGTCCTATGAAGACGGCAAAGGGTTTCATTTCTCTCGAAGGCATCGACGGTTCGGGCAAGTCTACCCAGATAGACATGCTGGTCCGTAAGTTGCAAAGCACCGGCTACGAAGTGGTAAAGCTCCGTGAGCCGGGCGGTGCCAGGATTTCGGAACAAATTCGCGAGATTCTGCTGAACCCTGACTTCAAGGGAATCATGGGCGACGACACGGAACTGCTGCTTTATAATGCGGCCCGCGCCCAGGTCATTGCAGAAATCATACGCCCGGCCCTTGCCGCCGGAAAGATTGTGGTTGCAGACCGTTTCGCCTGGAGTACCTTTGCCTACCAGGGGTATGCCCGCGGGCTTGGCGCAGAGAAAGTGCTGCGCCTTACGGAACTGACCTGCGGCGACTGTTTTCCGGAACTGACGGTGGTGCTTGACATTAGCGTGGAGTGCAGCCGCACACGTACTGCAAAGCGAGGCGAAGCCCCCGACCGCCTCGAAAGCGAAAAGACGGAATTCTTTGAAAGGGTGCGGCAGGGTTATCTAGCCGCCGCCAGGGATTATGGTGATTGCGTCGTTGCCGTTGACGCCGGGCGCACACCGGACGAAGTTTTTGCCGACTTGTGGAACGCCGTCATAAAAAAACTGGAAGGTTGATTTTTCAGGTCACGCCGTTCATATTTCTGTTGATTCTTCGTCGCTTTTGATGAATGACATGAGAAGTTCCATGGTACGGCACTGCGTTTCCTTGTTCATCAGGGAACACTCCCAGACGGTGGCCACGCGGTAGCCCTCTACGGAAAGCTTCCAATGGGTCTTGATGTCTCGAACGGAGTTGTTTGCGAATTTGTTGTTCCAGAAATCCGAGTTGCTCTTTGGCCTTGTGGTGAACTTGCAACCGTGCTGGTGCCAAAAGCAGCCGTTTATAAAAATCACTACATTGTATTTCAGTACAAAAATGTCGGGTGTCCCGGGCAAGCCCCGCTGGTGCAGGCGGTAGCGAAAACCGCGGCCGAACAAGGCCTTGCGCACGATGAGTTCGGGACCGGTGTCCTTGGAATGGACTGCCTGCATCATCTGTGAACGCGTTTTCGGCTTTTTATTGCGGGAACGGCGCATTTTTTGCATACACTTAATGTAGTTATTTAGGACCAACTTCAAAATCATGTGTTAGGTAATACTTGGTTTTCAGTTGTCGGTTATCAGTGATAAGGTCTCCACAAAGAGGATAACAGCGACTATGCCAATAAATTGGCT
>JABUUR010000420.1 GCA_021443065.1 Fibrobacter sp. | reverse complement strand
TGCCGTGGTCGATGTGGGCGATGATGCTGAAATTTCTGATGTTTTCGTTTTGAGCCATATTGTCCAATTTAAATTTTTGGTTAAATATAGAAAATGATGGGTATTTATAGGCCAAAACGCTTATGCTTTGGGCTTGTGGACCGCAGAGCAATAATCAAATAATCTATATTTTTGACAGATTGATAAATTTAGACGATTTATACAATGGGATCTATGAAAATCATCAGGAATTTTTTTGCCGCAACACTTTTAAGCGGATTTTTGGCCGTGGGTTGCGCCTCCGAAGGTAAAACCTTCAACAAGGACTACACCGGCATCAAGGCTATCGAAGCCACCATCACTACCCACGAAGGTACGATTGTCCTGGATCTGGATTTCAAGTCCGCCCCCAATACCGTTGCGAACTTTGTGGATCTAGCCAATAAGGGCTTTTACGATGGTCTTATCTTCCATCGCGTCATTCCCGGATTTATGATCCAGGGTGGCGATCCCAAGGGCAACGGCCAGGGCGGCCCCGATTACACCATCGACGATGAAATTAGTTCCTTGAAGCACGAGGCCGGCGTAATATCCATGGCTAACCGTGGCCCCAATACCAACGGTTCCCAGTTCTTTATTACGCACACGCCCCAGCATCATCTTGATGGCAAGCATACCGTATTCGGAAAGGTTATTTCCGGTCAGGACGTTGTTTGCCGTATCGAACAGAACGACCCCATTATCAACATCAAAATTGTGGAAAAGAAGTAACCTATGAGTTCTAAGAAAGTTCCGTCTAAGGAGACAAAGCCGGCTGCAAAGAAGGCTGCCGCAAAGCCTGCTCCCAAGGCCGTTGCAAAACCTGCAAAGGCGGCTCCTGCAAAGAAGACTGCCGCTGCCAGTGCAGCCTCGAAACCGGCCAAGGCAAACGCCAAGGACGCAAAGGCTCCCAAGGCCGCTCCGGCAAAGCCCGCGAATAAGGCAGTTGCAAAGGCCGCTCCCAAGGCCCCTGCCGCAAAGCCTGCCGCAAAACCCGCAAAGGTTGCTTCTGTTGCCAAACCTGTTTCCAAGGGTGTAGCAAAGCCTGCACCTAAGGCTCCCGCCAAATCTGCAAAGCCTGTAGCCAAGTCCGCAAAACCCGTTGCCAAGCCTGAAAAGGCCGCTTCCGCCACAAAATCCGCTCCCAAGGCTGCAGCAAAGCCTGTGGCCAAGCCATCTTCTGCTGGCAAGCCCGTCGCAAAGCCTTCCGCTGCAAAGACCGTCACAACAAAAACAGCCGAAAAATCTTCGAAGGATGTTGCCGCTGCAAAGTCCGCTGCTAAAAAGCCCGCAGCCGCAAAGTCTGCCGCATCAAAGCCCGATGTGAAAAAAGACGATGTGGTCTTGGAATCCGAGAACATCGAAATCCAGGTGGTTAAGGATAAGAAAGGCAAGACTGCTGTTGAACCTAAGGCCGACGTCCTTGCTGATAAATCGGCAAAGGGTGGCAAAAAGCCCGGCAAGGCTCCCGATCAGCCCGAAGAACCCGAGGACGAGGCCATTCTTGCGAAGGGTGTCAAGCGCTTTTCCAAGACGGTGATGTTTGTTGAAATCGACGAACAGGAAGACCGCTCCAACAAGAAGAAGATGTCTTCTGAAATGAAGAATCTCGAAATGAAGCCCACCGCTTCCATCCGTCATAAGATTGCCCTGGGCGAAGAAACCCAGGAAGAACTTACCGAACGTATTCTCAAGGAACTGGAAGAACAGAATCTCGCCTTCGAGCGCGAGGCAGCATCTCAGATGTGTACCCGCTGCAACCGCAATCTTGTCTCTCCGGAATTCTGGGTGGACAAGCACCTGGGCTACTGCGAAGAATGCGCCATGATCCTTAAGCTGGGCCAGTCCAAGGAGGCCCGTAAGGTTGAATATCAACTGGGCTCCATGGGCGGCGACTCCCTGGACGAAGAAGATGACGACATATTGGGCCCCGACGCAGACGACCTGAAGGAAGCGGAAGAAGACCTGGCCGATATGGAAGATTAATGAACGTAGCGTGGAACTTCGCGTTTCGTTGCATTTTTGAATAAACTAAGAACGCCAGCCTGCGAATGGTTGGCGTTCTTTCTTGTGTTGCGGAAAAAATGCGAGGTTAGTTCACTTTGCGCATTACGCCAATGACGCGCCCTGCAATGGAAAATTCCTTGTCGTTTTTCACGATGATGGGGCGGTAGTTGGGGTTTGCGGGGCGAAGCTCGATACGGTCTGCGGTGGGGTGGTAGTATTTGACCGTAGCCTCGTTGTCTACCTGGGCCACGATGATTTCGCCGCGGTCCGCTGTCTTTTGTTGGCGGGCAAAAATCAGGTCGCCGTCAAAGATGCCTGCGTTGATCATGGAGTCGCCCTTGACACGGAGAGCGAACACGTCGGAACGGCATGCCAAAAAATCGCGGTCGATGGTGACCGTGCCTTCGAGGTTTTGCACTGCAAGAATGGGAGTGCCTGCTGCAACGCGCCCTACGATAGGGATTTCGATGGTGTTGCTTACAGTTTCGCCCATGTCGCCGTCGTTGTTGAGAATCTCGATGCCGCGGCTCAGGCGGGGGGAGCGGTTGATGTACCCCTTTTTGATAAGGGCTGCCAAAATCGAACGAACTCCGTTGGTAGAAGAAATTTCAAAGCGGTTGCCGATCTCGCGAACGGTGGGCGGCATGCGGTTTTCCTTGGAATACTTTTTTATGTACTCCAGTATTTCTTCTTGGCGGGGGGTCAAGCCTTTGCGCTTGCTTTCGCTGGTATCTATCGCAGCCTCGGATGTTTTGTTTTTGTCCATATAGCACCTCTTAAAAAGAGTTTGTAAGTATATGGTTTAAATATAGTGTACAATTGGGCAAATGTCAATAGTTTCACTGCACAAAAAGTAACTTTTTACATTAGGTGCAATTTAGTGCCTTACAGTGTCTTATATTCGCCGTCGCTGTCGCTGAGGGGGCCTGCACTCATGCGTCGGGCTAGTTCAATCAGCGTCTGTACGCCGAAACCGGTGGCACCGTATTCTGTGTACTTCCATTTCTTGTCTACGAAGGCGGTGCCTGCGATATCCCAATGGGCCCAGGCGGTGTTCTCGGGAACAAATTCCTGAAGGAACAGGGCCGCACAAATCGCCCCGGCGTCGCTGCCCGTATTTTTAAGGTCGGCGAACTTGTCCTTTAAACTGTCGGCGTATTCTTCTTCAAGGGGCATGCTCCAGAATTTTTCACAGCAGTTTTCGCCGCAGTTGATCACTGCGCGGGCCAGGTCGTCGTCGTTGCTGAAGAAACCTGCGACCGCGTAACCCAGGGCGCGAATCATGGCGCCTGTGAGTGTGGCGAGGTCCACGATGTGGGTGGCCCCGATGAGGCCCGCCTCTGCCAAGCCGTCGCTCAATACCAGGCGTCCTTCGGCATCCGTGTTGTCTACCATGACCGTCTTGCCATTTTTAGCGGTAAAGATGTCGCCGGGCAAAACCGAGGTGTTGCCGATGGCGTTTTCTGCAAGGCACAATACGGCGCTTACTTTTACGGGAATCTTGAGGGTGGCTATGGCCTGGATTGCTGCCAATGCGGTTGCCGCACCGGACATGTCGCTGATCATCGTCGGCATGGATTTTGCCGCCTTTAAGCAGAGTCCGCCGGTATCGAAGCACAAGCCTTTACCCACGATCACCAGGTGGTCTGCGGAGGTTCTGCGAACTGGCTTTGTCCCGTCGTAACATAAAGTCACCATGAAGGGTGGGCGTGAACTTCCCTTGCCCACGGTCACGTGGCCCATGAAGCCTTCTTTTTCCAGTTGCCTTGCGTCGCGAACCTTGATGGACAGGTTGTCGGTGTATTTTGCGATGGTCTTGGCCCGTTCCACGAACTGGGCGGGGGTCAAGTCCGCGGCGGGGGTGTTGATCAGGTTCCTTGCAAGAACGATTGCCTTTTGTTCTACGGCCACATCTTCGGCGATTTTCTTGAACTCGGCGGTGTGTTCTCCGGCGACGATCTCAAAGGTTACCTGGAAAGATTCTTTCTTGACGCTCTTGTAGGCGTCGAACTTGTAGTCGGCGTAGGAAAGACCGTGGACGATGGACTTGAACTGCTGGGGGGCTGCGTCGGCCAGCATGAGGCTGACTACGGGAACCTGCTTTTTGGAGGCCTGTTTGGCCAGACGGTAGGCGGCCATGCGCAGGTGGTCCAGGCTGGAAACGCCACGTTCCTTGGCTGCGTTAACAAAGAAGGTCGCCTTGCCTTCGATTTCTACAAATTCCAGGTCGTCGAATATTCCGTCGGAAATGCCGTCCAAGACAGATTCTACCTGAACTTCTCCTTCGTCGGAGAGAACCGCGGAAAATTGGATGGATTTTTTGACGAAAAAGAGGGCGTTTGCAGTGGCCTTGCCCGATTCCTTGGCCGTAATATTCAATTTCATAGTCGAAAATTTAGTAAAAAGTGCTTTTTTTTCACTAAAAAAAGATGAAAAGAAAAAAAATGTTGATTTTAGGAAACCAAAATCCGTTTTATTCATCAAAACATTGTATATTTTTCAAAAAACATTAAAAGGAGGAAATCCATGAATATTCGTTTTAGATCCGTTCTGGCTGTTCTTGCAACGGCAGCCACAGTGTTTGCCGCTGAACCTGCCGCCGAGGCTGCCACTGTTGCCGAACCTGCAGCATCTGCCCCCGCTGCCGAGGCTGCCGCACCTGCCGAAGTCGCTGCGCCTGTTGCCGAAGCCGCCGCACCTGCCGAAGTCGCTGCACCTGCTGCCGAAGCTTCCGCACCTGCTGCCGAAGTCGCTCCGGTCGCCGAACCGGCCCCTGTCGAAGTTGCCGTAGACGAAGCCCCGGCACCCACTGCCGTCCGCGGTGGTGATTCCAGAGTGGTAAGGACCGTGGCCGTCGAATCTGTCCCGGCATCTAACAGCGTCTATGCACAGCCCAGCAACGTCCAGGCTGCACCTACAGCAGTAAAGCGCACCCGCGATTACGAACCTCAGAAACTCTCCTACGGTGTCCAGGCCTTTGTGGGTTCCTTCTTCTTTATGGAAGACATCTTCGACTTTGACAACATGTCCGGTATGACATGGCGCGCAGGTCTGCATGTGTTGCTCCCCTTGAACGAGTACACCTCCGCCTTGAAGATTGCCTTGCTCTACGAACAGAGCGATGCCTCCACCTCCGACGACAACAGTTACAGTACTTCTCGTAAGATCAAGCAGCGTAAATTGAACATCCCCGTTCTCTTTGACTTCAAGGGACCTCGTTCCATCGTCTCCTTCGGTGTGGGTGCCAGCGTAGATATTCCGCTGACCGATACGTTCTCCTATGTCGATAAATCTTTTCTAAAGCATAAGTTCGATATGATTGAAGATGAACAACGCAAGACTGTGGACTATAGCCTGCTCATGGGCTTGTCTATTCGACCCCACAAGATGTTGAGTTTCGACATTCGCTACGAACTGGGCCTCAACAAGCTTTACGAAGACGAACATGACCTTGGTGTAGACAATTCTTCCAGCGCATTCACCCTTGGCCTGTCTTTCTACGTTCCCTAACATCAAACTGAATAGTGTATGCTAGTTCCTGCAATTGCTGTTATTCTTGGTTTAATTGCTCTTGTATGGAGCGCAGACAAATTCGTGGACGGCGCCGTTGGCGTCGCCCGTTTTTGTGGAATGAGCACCCTGCTTATCGGGATGGTCATTGTGGGCTTTGGCACCAGTGCCCCCGAAATGATCGTCTCGGCAATTTCTGCGATTGAGGGTAGCCCCGCCCTGGCCCTTGGCAATGCCTATGGCAGCAACATCGCAAACATCGCCTTGATTCTTGGCGTAACCGCCCTGATTACGCCCATACTTGTCCAAAGGTCCGTACTCAAGAAAGATCTGCCCTTGCTGATTGGGGTAACGCTTTTATCCATCGGGCTTTTGCTTGACGGTGCCGTTTCTCGCTTGGACGGCGTTATCTTGCTGCTTGTTTTCTTTGGGGTGATGGGCTTTAGCATCTACAAAGAAAAGAAATCTTGCGCTGCAGGGCAACCCTCGGATGAAACGTCTTTTGAAGAACCTTCCGAGGGAGTAACTGCCGACAAGCCCGCCATGAGCCTTGGAAAGTCCATCGG
>JABUUR010000229.1 GCA_021443065.1 Fibrobacter sp. | reverse complement strand
GTGGCGGTGTAAATTCGGTTGAATGTGACGGTCTGAATTTAGGGGGCCGTGCTTTCCACCAGATTTTTCACCTGTTCCAGCAGGTTTCTGTAGTGGCTTATCATGGCGGGGTACCCCTTTTCTATGGTGGCCATGTCCAGGGCTGAACTTGCCATTTCCTGGGCCTTGGCCTGTTCGGAAAGTTCCTTGGCGCCGATTGTCAGGGCGGAACTTTTGAGGGCGTGGACTTCGATCCGGTAACTGTTCCACTCCTTGTCGGCGTAGTACTGCTCGATCTTATGGAGTTTGCTTGACTTTACAAAGATTCCCAGGACCTTCAGGTAGAAGTTTTCGTCGTTGAGACTGTACTGCACGCCGGTGGCGGTGTCCAGTTCGGGTACGGCCTGCGAAATTTTTTGCAGCAGGCTGGTGGAGGGGGCGCTTGTGTCGGTGCCGGCGGTTTCGTGGATTAATTCCTTGGGGAGGTGTTTTTTGAGCATGGCGATTATGTCCTGCATTCGTGCGGGCTTGGTCAGGTAGTCGCAGAACCCTTCGTTCAGGTACTGGTCCTTGGCTCCGGCAATGGCGTTGGCCGTGAGCATGATGACCGGGGTGTTCTTGTTCAAGTTTCCGGAGTCCACTTGCATCAGGTGAAGCGTTTCGATGCCGTTCAGGTCGGGCATCATGTGGTCCATGAATATGATGTTGTATCGGTTTTCCCTTACAAGGGAAAGCGCCTGTTTGCCGCTGAGTGCTGTGTCTATGGTGATCTGGGTATCTTTCAGCAGGCCCTCGGCCACCTGCAGGTTCATCTTCACGTCGTCTACGAACAGAATGCGGGCATCTGGTGCGGTGAAGTCTTCGGAGGTGGGCTCTGTATTTGCGACGCAGCGCTTGTGGTTGTCGGCGAAATCTCCCATGGGGGAGGGGTCTTTCACCACTTGCGGAATGGTGACGGTAAACGTGGAACCCTTCCCGTATTCGCTTTTTACCTCCACCCAGCCGTCCATCATGTCGGCAAGTTGTTTTACCAGATTCAGGCCCAGGCCGGAACCTTCGACGGTGCGGAACTTTTTTTCGTCGAGGCGCTGGAATTTGTCGAACAACTTGTCGAGGTCTTCTTGACGGATTCCCGCACCGGAATCCTCCACGGAAATCTTCAGCAGTATCTTGGAATCTTCTTCGATAAAGTCCTTGGGAACGTCGTCGCTTTTGAATTTTACGGACAACTTAACGAAGCCCCGTTCCGTGTACTTGATGGCGTTGGTCAAAAGGTTCATGGCGATTTGACGGATGCGTATTTCGTCGCCCCATAACCTGGAGGGTATGTTCTCGTCGATGTCCATGGCGAACACCAGGTTCTTGTCTTCGGCCTTGGGATGTATCATGTTATAGCAGTTGTTCAGTACGGAGAACAACTCGTATTCCACAGCCATGATTTCCATTTTGCCCGATTCGATTTTTGATATGTCCAGAACGTCGTTGATCAAGGAAAGCAGGGTCTGGCTTGCACTCTGGATATTCTGGGCGTATTCCATGAGTTCCTTGTCTTTCAAGCCCCGCAGCAGCATGGTGTTCATGCCGATGATGCCGTTGATGGGGGTGCGGATTTCGTGGCTCATGTTGGCCAAAAATTCCGACTTGGCGTGGCTTGCCACTTTCAACTGGTTGGCCACGTCTTCCAGGGCTTCCTGTTGTTTTTTAAGTTGGTCGTTTTGTCTTTGGTAGGTGTGGTTTTGGTACTTGAAGATGATTCCGATAAGTAGGGACACCATGCCCAGGCTGCTGATCACGTCGAAAATGTCGGCGCTGAGGGTTCTCTGTGCAACGTATTGCGGGTACAGGGAGCCGAAGGCTATGGCGGCACTCATTGCCACGTAACCAAGCAAAAAGGTGATAATGCTCAGTTTTCCTTTCATGGTGAGCCAGCAGAAGATCAGGCCCAGGGTGAACCAGATGGTTACTCCGCTGCTAATGCCCCTTGAAAAAAACAGGATGGGAAAGAGTATCATGTCGCACAGACCTGCTCCGATAAAGCCCGCGATCTGGTAGTGCTTTTTGTAGGAGAAAAACAATGCGATACTGGTGAGCACTAACAGGGGGATGATCACAAGGCCGTCGGAAATTCCCGTAGTCGCAGTCAGGACGACCGCAAAGGCAAAACCGCCGATAAGTGCCACCCAGAGCATCAGGTTGAGCAGTCGCGCCTGGATTTCGATTTCTTCATTGAAAAAAAGCAATCTGATGGTCTTTATGAGTTCCTTTGTCTTTCGCATTGGGCGAATTTTCTCCTTATGCCTTTGGTTTTACCCAAAACACTAAATAAATATAGTTTGAGAACCTTTAAATAATTGAAAAAAAATCGGTTTTTTGCTACATTTGCAGCTGCCGGGGTAATAGTGCCCCGGTAAAATCAATCACCGGTCTGAGAGAGTCGCTTCGGTGGCACGAAAGTGCTTTGCGCCTTAGTCCCAGGCCGGGTAGTAACAACCGAAAAAAGGAAACACATTATGGCAAATCTGCCTTCCGTTGAAGATCTGCTCGCAGCAGGTTCCCACTTTGGTCACCAGACTCAGCGCTGGAATCCTAAAATGAAACCCTACATCTTGGCTGAAAAGAACGGCATCTACGTTCTTAACCTGTCCAAGACCCGCGACCTCCTCGAAGCCGCTGCCGCCGCTGCAAAGAAGATCTCCGAATCCGGTAAGACCGTTCTCTTCGTTGGCACCAAGCCCACTGCCCGCCAGTGCGTCCTCGACGCTGCTGCCGCCTGCAACCAGTTCTCCGTGACCAACCGTTGGCTCGGTGGTATGATGACCAACTTCCAGACTGTCCGTAAGTCCATCAAGAAGATCGACAAGATCGACGCCATGGAACAGGACGGCACTTTCCAGGCCCTCTCCAAGAAGGAAGTCCTGGACAAGAACCGCGAACGCGCCAAGCTCCTGGATGTGTTCGGCGGCATTCGCGAAATGGTGAACCTTCCGGGCCTGCTGGTCGTGACCGACCTCCAGCACGAAAAGATCGCCGTTGCCGAAGCACGTCGTCTGCACATTCCTATCATCGGCATTTGCGACACCAACGTCGACCCGACTCTCGTCGATTTCCCGGTTCCGGCAAACGACGACGCCGTGAAGTCCATCAAGCTCATTGTGGACTACATCGCCGCCAACGTTGCTCCCCGCTCTGTTGAAAAGAAGACCAAGGAAGAAGTCAAGAAGTTCGATAACGGTGAGGAAAAGTAATCATGGCAACTATTACCGCCTCCCTCGTGAACGAACTGCGCCAGAAGACTGGCGTTGGCATGATGCAGTGCAAGAAAGCCCTCACCGAAACTGACGGTGACTTGGACAAGGCTGTCGAACTCCTCCGCAAGCAGGGTGCTGCCGTCGCTGCAAAGCGCGCAGACAAGGCTGCCAAGGAAGGCCGCATCTACTTGATCGAAACTGCAGAAAAGGCTGCCGCATTCGAACTGTCTTGCGAAACCGAGCCGGTTTCCAACAACGACGACTTCGTGGCCCTTGCTGGGCTTGCCGTGAAGGCCGTGGAAACCCAGGCTATCTCCTCTGTGGACGACCTGAAGGCCGCCACCGTCGATGGCAAGAAGATCAACGACGTTCTCCAGGACGTTCTCGTGAAGATCCAGGAAAACATCGACTTCCGTAAGTTCGCAGAACTCAAGAAGAATGCAAACACCGTGTTCGGTGTCTACAGCCACATGAAGGGCAAGATCGGTGTGATCACCGAACTTGCCTACGAAGGTTCTGCCGACGAAGCCGCCCTCAAGCAGGCTGCTAAAGACATCGCCATGCAGGCCGCCGCATTTGCACCGGTGGCCCTGAACGATGCCGCCGTTCCCGCCGAAACCATCGAGAAGGAACGCGAAATCGCTCGCGCCCAGATCGAAGCCCAGGCCCAGGCGACCGGCAAGCAGACCAAGCCTGAATTCGTGGAACGCCAGCTGGACGGCCGTGTGGCCAAGGTCCTGAAGGAAATCGTTCTCGAAGACCAGGAATTCTTCATGTCCGAAAAGAATCCCAAGAAGCTCTGCGTCAAGGACTACCTCCAGGAAGTCGTTGCAAAGCAGCTTGGCCTTTCTTCCTTGAAGGTCGTGAACTTCATCCGTTTCGAACGCGGCAACTAATACGCGCTAGCTAATATCCTGGCGGGAGTACCGCGGCGCCTTTTTGCCGCTGTCGACATCCGCAAGGTATTTGAGCAAGGTATTGAAAGTGGTGGACTTTGGTCCACCATTTTCTGTTTTCTGCAAATTGAAAAATTGTACGCTAGCCCGCCCTGGCCTTCATCTGCTTTTTGTTTTCGTACATGGATTCGTCGGCACGTTTTGCTACGGCCTCGAAGGTCTCTTTGCCGGCGGAGTCGAAAACAGCAAGGCCTGCGGCTATGGAAATCTGCTCCCAGGGGTTGGGATAGTTCGCTTTTGCCTGGTCCATGTTGCTTTTCAAAAGTTCCATAAGTCGGTCGCGATCGGCGAAGTCGTTGTTAATGAGAATTGCCAAAAATTCGTCGCCGCCCACGCGGAAAACGGGGCTGTGGGCAAATGTCTTGCAAATCAGTTGACATGCGTTAACCAGAAGTTTGTTGCCGCAGTCGTGGCCGTAGGTGTCGTTGGTGGCCTTCAGGTTGTTTACGTCCATGGCTACGATGCCGAATTGCGTAATGTTTCCTTCGTCAACCTGTTTCTTGAGGTCTTCGATGTAGTTGTCCAAGGCGTTCTTGTTCCGTACGCTTGTAAGCGCGTCCTTGTAGGCCATGCCCTTGATGTAGCCCAGGTATTCCTTGATGTGGTTCCGTGCTGCATCAAAACTTTTTGCCAGTTTGCCGATTTCGTCTTTTCGGTTTGTATCAAAGGAAACATCCAGTTCGCCGCTGGTCATCTTCTTGGCTGATTCTGTCAGGGTGGTCAAGGGCCGGATGATGCTGTTGGCAAAGAACATGGAAAGGATTGCCGATATGATCGTAATCAATATGGTCAAAAATGCGATCTGCTTTGTAAGGTGGTTTTGTTCCTCGTTGAATTCGGAGAGCGGGCAGGCGAGAACAAGAATCATCCCGTTCCTTAGCCGGTTGCGGACGACTTTGTATTCGCCGTAGTTCTGGAATTTTTCGCCCATCTTCATGGTGGGGTGGTAGGCGATGTTTCCTTCGGCGTCTTCCAGGAAAGCGAAACCTGTTTTAAACAGTTGGATGGAGGAAATCTCCTGGGTCAGGTAACCGAAGTTCACGTCCATGCCCACGACCCCGATTTCCTGGCCGAACTTGAACAGGGGCATCACGTAAGAAATCATGTAGATGTCCACGTTCTTGTTTTCGTAAGGCTCCATCCAGATGGGCCGGCCCTTTTGGATGGGGATGTAGTACCATCCCACATGCTCGATGTCGTCGGGAGAATACTTTGAAAAATCCGTAGGGACCTGTTTTTGGATTGTACTGGTCTTGCTTGTCTTGGACAGGAATATGCCCGACGTGGGGGGCGTGAGCTTGGGATTGTAACGCAGGTACACGGCGATGGCGTTGGGGACGTTCATTACGGTGGACCGCATGAAATTCAGGTTCTCGCGGGTGTGGGCTTCGCGGGAATTGTCCATCAGTATGGTGGATTCGCTCTGGATGCCCTCCAGCACCACGTAATTGAGGGTCTTGACGTATTGCTCGATGCTTTCCAGCTTGGATGAAATTCTGGAAGATTCCTTTTCGCCCAGGGCCTTCAGGTAGTTGTCGGAGTCCCTGTAAATGTAGTCGTCTACGAAAAGGTAGCCTATGCCGCCTACAAGTATGGAACACAGGAAAATTCCTGTGAGGTTCAGAACGAGAATCTTGTTGCGAATGGAATGCTTCATGGGTTGTTTTAGATGCTTTCGATTTCGACAACCTTCTTGTTGTTGGTGCTGCCCAGCACTACCCGGACGTTTCGCTTGTGGACCTTGAAATGGTTTGCCAACAGTTCGCAGATGGCCTCGTTGGCGGCGCCTTCCACGGGAGGAGCCTTGACTTCCACCTTGAAACTTCCGTCGGGTTGTGGCGTGACAGATTCACGCTTGCTGCGGGCATGTACCTTGATGTTGATTCGCATAGTCCGTGCGGGGCTGTGTTTTTGACTGTGGCT